>JAICND010000026.1 GCA_025929005.1 Acidimicrobiia bacterium | reverse complement strand
GATCTGCGTCTCTCGAACACGTTGTTTCCTCTCTCGTTGTTTTCAGGAAAAAGAGGCCTAAACCATGGGGGTGGTTCGTGCCCCGGCGGGAGTGTAAACGACTGAGCCGTGGCCTGGCCCCGTCAGCGCATTTCATCCTCGGCTTATCTCATAATGAGAATGTGACCTTGATCCGAACCTCTCCACCACCCCCGGAATGGGGCGTGGTCATCGACCGGACTGCCAGCGGCGGACTCGCCGAAAGGTGGAGAGAGCGCGATTTTCCGCCCCCGGCGTTTGACTATCCGGGACTGCCATCCTGGAAGGACGAAGACTGGTTCGACTTCTGTGTCCTCGGTTGCTCAGTAGTCGCATGTCTATGGCCGCCCACCGGCGAACCCGTCTGGGCGACCGAATTCGAAGGGGTCTGGCTCGACGATGCCCCCGGGCTGTTCGCATGCTTTGCGCGCCAGCCCCTTCAAGTTGAGGACTTCCTTGACTTCGGTCCCCTCCAAGCGCGGGAATTCTTCGCCGGACGCGGCAGCCTTCAGATGATCAACGAGCGGGCGACGACCATGCAAGGGGTCGCCCGGGCTCTGTTCGATCGGTGGGGAGGTCAAGCATTGAAGATGAACGAGCGGGCGCACTGGGACGGTCCCCGCCTCGTCCAGTTATTGGTCGAGACGATCCCCGGATACCGCGATGAGGCTGAAACGTCGCTGGGCAAGCTCTCATTCAACAAGCTCGCCCACCTCTGCGTAGCAATGATGAACTCACGTTCTTCGAGACCGATCGGTCGCCTCGAAACCTTTCCGGTGTACCCCGACTACATGCTGCCGAAAGTGCTTCGCTACTACGGGGTGCTTCGCTACGAGTCGGAATTGAGCAGCACCGTCGATGGGGGCCGTTTGGTTCCCGCTGGCTCCGATTGGGAAGTGGCGATCCGCTGGGCAACGGTCTACGCGGGCGACCAGCTTCGAGCCGACCTCAACCGCATCGGTAATCCGGTGTCAACCCCAGCCCTGGACTACGCCTTGTGGCATGACGCGGTCTTGGGATCGGAGGCCGCCCTGATGGGCCCACACCACCGCACAGTGACGATGGCTTACTAGAGCCCTATTCCTGTCCAGCCATGGCGACCGGGGTTTTGGCCGGGACTGCCTCGACAGCCTCGAAGGTCAACTCCTCGGCGCCTTCCTCAACCGTGACCAGGACGGTCGACCCGGCCTTGAACTCTCCGAGCAGCACCCGCTCGGAAAGCGGATCCTCCAGCAGCCGTTGGATCGCCCGTCGCAGCGGTCGGGCCCCCATCTCGCGGTCGTAACCCTTGGTGCCTAAGAACTGGGTGGCGTCGTCGGTGAGAACCAGATCAAGGCTCTGGGAGGCGAGCTGCTGACGGACCCGGACCAGCATGAGATCGACGATGAGTTTGATCTCCTCGATAGTGAGCTCGTGGAAAACGATGATCTCATCGAGACGATTTATGAACTCGGGCCGGAAATGCTTCTTGAGCTCCTCCGTGACTTTTTCCTTCATTGCCTGGTAGGTGACGTCGTCGCCGTCAGAGTGGAATCCGACCGACTTCTTGCGGAGATCGCGGGTGCCGAGGTTGGAGGTCATGATGATGACCGTGTTCTTGAAGTCGACCGTCCGTCCCTGGGCGTCGGTGAGGCGGCCGTCCTCCAGGATCTGAAGCAACGTGTTGAACACATCGGGGTGGGCTTTCTCGATCTCATCGAACAGAACCACCGAGAAGGGCTTGCGTCGCACGGCTTCGGTGAGCTGACCACCTTCGTCGTAACCGACGTATCCGGGGGGGGAGCCAACCAGCCGGCTGACAGTGTGCTTCTCCATGTACTCGGACATGTCCAGCTGAATCAGGGCGTCTTCGTTGCCAAACAAAAAGGCTGCCAGGGCTTTGGCCGTTTCGGTCTTGCCGACCCCGGAGGGCCCCAGGAAGATGAAGGAGCCAGAGGGTCGCTTGGGATCCTTGAGTCCGGCCCGTGTGCGACGGATCGCCTTGGAAACGGCGACGATGGCGTCGTGCTGGCCGACGATACGCAGGTGGAGTTCAGCCTCCATGTGGACGAGACGGGCCGTCTCTTCTTCGGTGAGCCGGTGGACAGGAATACCAGTCCACTGGGCGAGCACTTCGGCGATCTCCTCTTCGTCGATGACCCAACCGGAGTCGCCTCCGGAGGCCTTGATGGCGGTTTCACGCTCCATCCGATCGGTGAGAAGGCCGCGCTCTTGATCACGCAACTGAGCAGCACGCTCGAATTGCTGGGCCGTGACCGCTTCGCTCTTCTGACGGCGGACATCGCTCATCCGCTTGTCGAGATCAGCCAGGTCGGGGTCGCGTGACGACCGGTAGATACGCATACGCGAACCGGCCTCGTCAATCAGATCGATCGCCTTGTCGGGGAGATGACGGTCGGAGATGTACCGGTCGGCCAGATTGGCGGCCGAGACGATCGCTTGATCGGTGAACCGAACCGAATGGTGGAGCTCGTAACGGTCTTTGAGGCCCATCAGGATCGAGATGGTGTCCGAGACCGACGGCTCCTCGACCTGGACAGGTTGGAATCGTCGCTCAAGGGCGGAGTCCTTTTCGAGGTACTTGCGGTACTCCTCAAGGGTGGTAGCTCCGATGGTCTGCAATTCGCCCCGGGCGAGCATCGGTTTGAGTATGGAAGCCGCGTCGATGGCACCTTCGGCGGCCCCGGCACCAACCAGAGTGTGAATCTCGTCGATGAAGAGGATGATGTCGCCGCGGGTGCGGATCTCCTTCAAGACCTTCTTAAGCCGCTCTTCGAAGTCACCGCGGTAACGCGACCCGGCGACCAAGGCGCCCAGATCCAGTGTGTAAAGCTGACGGTTGGTGAGGGTCTCGGGCACGTCGTTGGCGACAATGCGCTGGGCCAGGCCCTCGACGATGGCGGTCTTCCCTACCCCGGGCTCGCCAATCAAGACGGGGTTGTTCTTGGTGCGTCGTGACAGGATCTGCATCACCCGCTCGATCTCGCGGGTGCGTCCGATGACCGGATCCAGCTTGCGTTCACGGGCCATCTGGGTGAGGTTGCGTCCGAACTGATCGAGGACGGTCGAGCCTGACGGAGCTGACTCCCGGCCCGAGGATCCACTCGAAGGAGACTGCTCTTCTCCCCCACCGGGGCCACTCAGAAGTTGGTTGACAGAGTTGCGGACCTTGACCAGCTCGGCGCCGAGCTTCTGGAGCACCTGAGCCGCCACCCCTTCACCCTCGCGGATGAGACCGAGGAGGATGTGCTCGGTGCCGATGTAGTTGTGACCGAGTTGGAGAGCTTCACGCAGCGAAAGCTCAAGGACCTTCTTGGCCCGCGGTGTGAAGGGAATGTGACCTTGTGGAGCTTGGGCACCTTGGCCGATGATCTCCACGACCTGATCACGAACGTTTTGAAGGTTTATGCCCATACCTTCCAGGGCGCGGGCGGCGATGCCTTCACCCTCGTTGAGAAGACCGAGAAGGATGTGTTCGGTACCGATGTAACTGTGATTGAGACCGCGAGCTTCCTCCTGGGCGAGGACCACCACCCGCCGCGCTCTGTCGGTAAATCGCTCAAACACCTAACCGTCTCCTTAGTGACCCTGGCAGGGCAACCACGAGTATACCGCCGGGTCCGGGCAACCCACGGGCTGTTCACCCGGCGCCATGCACCATTCGTATCGGTACGATTCTCGATTCCCTGATGAACGATTTACGCGACCTGGTCCCCCTTCCCCACATTTGGGACCGCCTCGAAACGGTCGAAGGACGTCTGCTCGAGGCGGCTGCCTCCGACGATCCTTACCTGACGAAGATCGCCCAACACCTGCTGGTGGCGGGAGGAAAGAGATTTCGCCCGCTGCTGGCCTTGCTTGCCGCCGAGTTTGGGGAGGAGTCATCCATCGAGGACCGCCGCCCGACTGAGGCGGCCGTGGCCGTTGAGCTGATCCATGTTGGCAGTCTCTATCACGACGACGTGATCGACGAGGCCGACACCCGTCGGGGCGCTCCATCGGTGAACGCCAACTGGTCAAACACGATTGCCATCCTGGCCGGCGACTTCTTGATGGCGCGGGCCTCGGAAGTGGCTGCCACCTATCTCTCCCAGGAGTCGGTCAGGCTGCTCGCCGTCACTTATGCGGAACTGGTCGAGGGCCAGACCCGCGAGATGCAACTGGTGGATTCACTCGACCACTCGATTTCCGAGTACGAAAAGGTCATTGCCGGCAAGACCGCCTCCCTGATACGCACTTCGGCCCGTCTGGGGGCGATCGCCGCCGGTGCCGACGACCACGTCGTTGAAGCGCTCACGGACTGGGCCTTCGAACTCGGAATGGTATTTCAGATGGCCGACGATGCCCTCGACCTGGTCGGGACCGAGGATCGCCTCGGAAAGCCCGCCGGTTCGGACATCAGAGAGGGCACCTTCACCCTGGCGGTTCTATCAGCCATGCAGGAGTCCGAAAGACTTCGGCGGTTATTGGCGCGCCCTCGGCCGTATCCGGAGGAGACCGTGGACGAAGCCATCGGCCTGCTCCGGGACGGCGGGTGGATCGACCACGCTCTGGACGCCGCCCTCAGGCGGGTGGATGTCGCCCAGGAACGCCTGCGATCGCTCCCATCTCGACCGGCATTGCCAGTTCTGGAAGGACTTGGTCGGTATCTTGTCGAGCGGGTCGAGGCAGAGCGCCGGGTTTGAGTGTCATGGAAGGCCGGGGAAGGGACCGGGGATCGGGCTCATAAGCCTCAAGCGCTGCTGACGCGGTCCGATGGAATCGGAGATTCCAAACGCAAATCGCGCATAAACAGGTAACAAGTGGATCCAACCAGCGAGATCGACAGCTATCGCCGCCAATTGGCCGAGCGGGACGAAGAGATTCGTCGGCTCAAGGCCGTCGTTGACTCCTTTCTATCCGTCGACGTCGACAGCGGTCTCTTGAACCGAAACGGCCTGTTGGAGGCAATCAAAAGAGCGTCCCTCTGGTGGGACCGACGGCGGGAGCCTTTCGGCGTTATGGCGATTCGACTGCCGCGACTGGCGGATCTTGAGGCGGCGTCGGTTCCTGACGTCATTACTCGCGTCGCCAATGCTCTGTCTGACACGGGCAGGGCAGTCGACGACATCGGAAAGCTTGACGAGTCGACCTTCGTCATGGTTCTCAGAGAATTCCACCGACATGGGGCCACAGCTGTGGTGTCGCGGATGAGGATCGCCCTGCGACAGACGATCGCCAATCCTCATCTCACCTCTGACATACGCTTCGGGCTGGTGGTGGCGGTAGAGACCGGGAGTTATCAACCGACGGACTATCTGCAACACGCCCTCAACGCCTCGCTCGAAGCAACGCCCGATCTGCACCGGTTTGCGGAATAGCCCATCCCCGTTCTTGCGTAGAAATCGCATCGTTTCCGATGCGATTTCTACGCAAGATCAAAGGGGCCTCATCGTGGGAAACAGGATCACGTCCCTGATGTGGTGGGTGTCGGTCAACAACATCACGAGGCGGTCGACTCCGATCCCGAGACCACCGGTGGGAGGCATCCCGTACTCGAGCGCTCGAATGAAGTCCTCGTCGATCGGGTGGGCCTCATCATCGCCTGAGGCTCGGGCCCGGGCCTGCTGCTCGAATCGAGCGCGCTGATCAACAGGGTCGATCAGCTCGGAAAAGGCGTTGGCATATTCCGACCCGGCGATGACAAGTTCGAAACGCTCGGTCAGGTTCTGGTCCTCGCGGTGTTCGCGGGCCAGGGGCGAAATCTCCTTGGGGTGGTCAAGCACAAAAGTCGGCTCCCAGATGGAGTCTTCGACCAGGACCTCATAGAGCTCAGCGGCGATCCGACCATGACCCCACGACTGCTTGGGGTCGATGCCATGACGACCGGCGATACCACGTAGCTCTTCGATCGGGCGATCGAATCCCACCGGCTCACCCACTGCCCGCTCTACCAGATCCATGAACCTTTCTCTTCGGAAAGGCGGGGTCAGGTCGAGTTCTCGGCCCTTGAAGGTCAGTGTGGTCGAGCCGCAGACGGCATTTGCGCACCCGGAGAACACATCCTCGACCAGCCTCATGATGTCCTGGTAGTCAGCCAGGGCTTCGTACGACTCGAGCATCGTGAACTCGGGGTTGTGGGTCGCGTCGACTCCCTCGTTGCGGAAGATGCGACCGATCTCGAACACACGCTCCATGCCCCCCACTATCAGCCGTTTCAGATACAGCTCGGTGGCGATACGGAGTTGCATCTCGACATCAAGGGCGTGGTGATGGGTGATAAACGGCCGGGCTATGGCACCGGTCGCCTGGGTGAGCAGGACAGGCGTTTCCACCTCGAGGTAACCCCGCGCCTGGAACTGTCGTCGTAGTTCGGAAACCACCACGGTCCGGGCCCGCGCCACAGCCTGTGCTTCCTCGTTGACGATGAGATCCAGATACCGCTGGCGTGATCGGCCCTCGATGTCCGAGAGGCCGTGCCACTTGTCAGGGAGAGGCCGCACCGACCTGGCCAGGAGTTGGAACGACTCCAGTCGGACCGTCAATTCACCCTTCCTGGTCGTGACCACCTCGCCCGAGCCGCCGATCCAGTCACCGAGGTCCAGAGCCTCGAAGGAATGGAACCCTTCCTCACCCATTTCACCAAGTTCTGCCATCACCTGGATCCGACCCGAGTTGTCCCGGATGGTGGCGAAGGCGAGCTTTCCGAACGAACGCAACAGAAGCACCCGGCCGGCCACTGCCACCTGTTCACCCGTTTGCGAGGCCGCCTCGAGTGAGCCAAACCGTTCGTGAAGTTGCGCGGCCAGGGCCGTGCGGTCAAACCGGTATGGAAGCGGATCGGGAGACACCGTGGGCAGGTTAGGAACCAGTTCCCGCCCGCTCTGGCTGATTCCTCTCGTAGACCGCCGCCAACCCGACCAGTGTCAGATCGCGTTCAAGGTGAGTGATAGTGACGATGTGCTTCCGTAAGGTTTCCGCCAGGCCTCCGGTTGCAACGACCGGACAGGGCGAGCCCAACTCATCAAGGACCCGAGTCACGAGGCCATCCACCAGGCCCGCGTAGCCATAGATCAGGCCACTCTGAATCGCCTCAACGGTCGAGCGTCCCACCGCGCTCCTGGGTGGCACCAACTCAACTCGTCGCAACGCAGCGGTGTGGGTGACCAACGCATCGGCCGAAACCTCCAAACCGGGCGCTATCGCCCCTCCCCTGTAGGATCCATCGGGGCCAACCAGGTCAACCGTCGTGGCCGTGCCGAAATCGACCACAACGACAGGGGCGCCGAATAGCGACGTCGCTCCGATCGCATTGACCACACGGTCGGCGCCAACTTCACGAGGGTTATCTACCTGAAGTGCCAGCCCCGTCTTGACGCCTGGCCCGACAACGACCACCGGCCCTTCGACCACCTCCGAAATCGCTTCACGCCAGGCGACCGTGCGGGGCGGAACCACGCTGGAGAGGGCACCGCCGTCGGGAACGCCCTGGTGCTCGGCGAGCATGGCGCGCAGCAGCAAACGGCTCTCGTCGGCGGTGCGCTCACGGTCCGTGGAGACCCGCCACCGTTTCAGCACAGTCCTATCGTCCCAGAGCCCAACCACCGTGGTGGTGTTGCCGACGTCGCAGAGCAACAGCATCAGCGATACAGCAGGCTGGGGTGTTTCAGACGCAGCCCACGATCGGCCACCACTTCACCCGCCGCCAGATCGAAGGCAATGTTGTCGATCAGACGAACCTTGCCCACCCGGGCAGCCACGGCCAGAAAGGAAGGACGGTCGAGTTCGCTCAGACGCTCGACCCGGTCCTGGCTGGCCAATTCCCCGTAGTCCGGGCGCGACGAGTGGAGAGCGCCTCTTACGATCGACTCCAACCGCGGTCCGTTGCGCTCACCAGCCTCGACCGCGGTTACGGCGGCGAATAGACCTTGGGAGAGTTCGCGGGCGGCCAGCCTTTCCTCGCTGGTCAGGAGGGTGTTGCGGCTTGAGAGGGCAAGGCCGTCGCTCTCCCTAACGGTTGGGTGGGCCAGAACCCGGACTGGAAACGAGAGGTCAAGGACTAATCGGCGGATGACGGCGAGTTGCTGGGCGTCCTTGCGTCCGAAGAAGGCGAGGTGCGGCTGGAGACCGGCGAAGAGCTTGGTGACGATCGTGGCGACGCCCGCGAAGTGACCCGGTCGCATCACCCCCTCCATCGTGTCGGTGAGTCCATCCACGGTCACTGCGGTGAGCGGCGTTTGCGGGATCATCTCCACCGACGTCGGTGCGAACAGGACGTCGACCTTGGCCTCTTCGGCGATCGTCATGTCACGTTCGACATCCCGTGGATACCGCTCGAGGTCGGCGGGATTGTCGAACTGGAGAGGATTGACAAAGTGGGAGACGACGACCGTGTCCGCAGAATTTTGGGCAGCAGTCATCAATGCGAGGTGACCCTCGTGGAAGAACCCCATCGTGGGTACCAGGGCCACAGTGCCCTTGTAGCTAGCACGAGCATCGGAGAAGGTACGAACCAGATTCATCGGGAAGGCGGAAGACGGAAGACGGAAGTCGGAAGTTCCCGATTGGCCAAGTTGGCCGTTGCTTGAGCCATTGCGAGATAGGCCTCGCCCAACCCCGCGGCGCGAGCAGCTCCGACCTGGCCGCTAACGGTCGGCCAATCACCCCGAGCGATCGGCCCGGTCAGGGCCGCCACGGCGCCGAGGGAATAGGCGTTCGCGACAACGCGCTCCGTCAAGGGCCGGGCGGCGGCCGGCGCGACCCCAGCGGCTGCGAACAAACGCTCGCTCAAGCCCAGAGCAGCAACTACGAAGTTGGACGCAGCGGAAGCTGCGGCGTGATAGGCCGGTTTCTGATCGTCCGCCAGATCGAAGGGATTCATACTGAGGGTGGCAGCGAAATCCCAGAGCGTCCCTCGCAATTCGTTACCGGCGGTTACTCCCACCCAGGAGCCCGCCAACGCCCGTGCTCCCTCTGTTGGGGAGGGGAGGGTCTGTAACGGATGAAAAGAACCGATCGCGACCCCCGCCGCCTCCAGAGGCGACAACAACGCGACCGATCCGAAACCCGACAGGTGCACCGCCGCAGCAGCTTCGCTGGCAAAAGGGGCAAGGCGATTTGCCACTTCGCTGATGAAAGAGTCACGCACGGCCACGACTAGTAGATCGGCCTGCGGGAGGGGTGTGTCATATTCGATCCGGGAGAACTGCCCGCCCATCGCTTCGGATCGAGACACCAGGCCCACGATCGTGTGGCCAGCCGCGGCCGCTGCCAGCGCCAGGGCTCCGCCAGCCCGACCTGGGCCTGCGATGATGATGTGCACGAAACGGGGCTCCAGTCCTTTCGGGTACCGGTCCACGCTTCAGGCTAACCAGACGATCACTCACTCGAAAGCCTGGTTGTCATCGACCCAATCCCGTGCAATGAGTACAACGTCATCTCGATCGATCGTCGCGGCTAGATCACCAGCGTTGCCAATCCCCAGATCGGCATCTGCCCACACTTCGGCGAGTGGCACCAAGACGAATGCACGCTCATGAGCACGGGGATGAGGAATCGTCAGATCGGTCGTTTGAATTCTGATGGCGTCGTAGACCAAGAGATCAAGATCGAGGGTGCGCGGTCCCCAGCGAACCTCCCTCGTGCGACCTGCCAGGTTTTCGATTTGGTGGAGTCCACGCAAAAGCGACCGCGGGTCGAGTTCGGTGGAGAGAGTCGCCACAGCATTCAAGTACCGACTCTGCTCGGGTCCTCCCACCGGGGCCGTCTCGTACAGTGACGAGGTCAGGATCACCTGACCCAGCGACCTCAGCCGTCCCACCGCCTCTCTGAGGTGAGTTTCCCTGTCTCCGACGTTGGACCCGAG
>JAICND010000283.1 GCA_025929005.1 Acidimicrobiia bacterium | reverse complement strand
TCCAGCATCTCCTCGTCTGTCCCGCGGGGTCGGCCGGTGAGATGCCACACCACAATGTGCTTGATATGGAAGTCTCCGACCGAGACGGCATCCGCGTCACCGTGACTGATGGCCACGGTTTCCGCTGACGTCCATGCGGCGATACCGGTCAACCTCTCCAGATAAGCCCGGGCTTCAGCCGTCAGGACACCCGCCAGCTGGTTGATACGCACCGCGTCGCTCGCCGCTCGTCGAATCGTGTCGGCGCGTCGTTGCTCGATTCCGAGCGGGTGATACTCGTAATACGGAGTGGCGGCTAGCCGTTCGGGGTCGGGGGTGAGCAGCAACTGCTCGGGACCAGGCGCATACTCGGAAAACCGTCGTCTCAGAGCCCGCCCGCTCCGGGCTGCTTCCTTACCGGTCACTTTCTGGGCGACTATGGCGTTTAGCAGCGCCTCGAAGACCAGACCAGTGCGCCCAAACCGCCATCCCAAATGTTCCCGAGCTAGTGGGCCGACGACGTGGTGATCGGTGACAAGAGTCGTCGGATCGTCGTCTGATCCACAAAACCCTGCGACCAGACCTAGACCCCAGGCCGCTCCGGGACCAAACGCCCTTGCCTCGACGCGCGCACCGGATCGCCTTAGATGAACGGTGGCAGGACCGTCCGGAGTTCGCATTGGCCTCCACCATCCATCAGGACGGAAGTAACCGCCGAGGGGAGCAAGGGTCCGACGCAGATCAAGTCGTCCGACGACCTCGATGCTCCCCAGTTCCACCCGGAGAGGCTAGGGCCGGTTGGGGCCCCAGAAGGTCAACCGCCTCCCTGCCCAGCCCATGGTGGACGTCCATGACCGGCTCCTTGCGGCTTGCCGCGACCATTGCCGTTGCCGTTGCTGGAGGAGGTGAGTTCTTCGTCACCATCTGCGTGCTTGTTCCCGCACGTCGTTTCATGGGTAGCAAGAGTCACTTCCCCGGTGGTAACCGGCTCGGTTGGAGGAATTACTTCACCTACCTGAACCTGTTGATCTCCCTTGCCGTATGACGAGCCAGCGATGAATCGGACATAGCAACCGGCTCCTCTGAGCCCGGCTTCTTTGAGTGCGTGGACAAAGCTGGAGACGATCGTTCCGTGGTTGACCTGTCCGTTGGGTCCTACGACATCCGTCACGGTCAGAATGCACTCCTCACCGGTCTCGCCGTAAGCAACCGGCGAGGTTCCGTCCACCGGTTGATACATGGCAGGCCCGCCTCCCCCGGCGAGAGTTACGACTTTGCCAGTATCGTCAAATTCGTAGGTGAACGTGCCTTCAATCCGACAATCCAGGGTTGCGGTCGTGCCCTCCGCCTCAGGATGATCGGCCACACCCCATACGAGTTTGAGGTTGTCGGAGTCATAACCTTCAGTCAGCAACGAGTTGGGCTCGCTCGAAGCGGCCAGAGCAATGCTGCTGGTGAACAGGGCGCCGATCACTCCGATCGTTGCCGCGAGTCTCTTATTCATCACCACTCCCCAAGTAGTAGGAACACTCCCAGGTCAAACTAGTGGATGGGGAGACGAAGAACCACCCTCAACTCTGAGAAGGGACTAGTCCTTGGTGAGGAAAGGCCTCCCCTTCACAGTCCTTTCGGGTGCCAGACCGTCTTGAGTTCAGTCAGGGCTGCAATCAGGTACGGCGACTGGGCATCCGCGTCGTCCACTGCCACCACCCTCTTTACGTTGTGTACCGAGCCCTGATCGATGCGCATTCGCAAATCATCGTCGGCCCCGGTGGCGTCAATCCCGTTGACATCCATGTGATCGGCCAGCCATGGCACCAACTCGGCTGGACTACCGGTGAGGATGTTGACCACGCCGGCAGGTACATCGGCGGCTTCCATGGCCTCGGCGAGGGTGATGGAGGGCAGCGGCTGCATCTCGGAAGCGAGGACGACCAGAGTGTTTCCGCCGGCCAGGGCGGGTGCCATTCGGGTCACCAGTCCCAACAGTGCTGGTTCGGAGGGGGCAATGACACCCACCACGCCGGTCGGTTCTGGTGCCGAGATGTTGAAGAACGGTCCTGCCACCGGGTTGAGGTTGCCGTAAATCTGTGCGAACTTGTCGCACCAACCCGCGTACCAGACCATGCGATCGATCGCCCGATCCACCTCAGTGCGAGCGCGGGCCAACGTCAGGCCACCCAAGGCCAGTTGCTCGGCGAAGGCTTCACGGCGATCTTCCACCAGTTCTGCGATTCGGTACATGACCTGTCCGCGGTTGTAACCAGTCTTTCCAGCCCACTTGGGGAGTGCTGTGCGAGCAGCCCTCACGGCGTCGCGCAGATCTTTGCGGGACGCCAGGGCGACCCGAGCCACCACCTCACCGAGGTCGTTGAGTGCCGGATAGCTGCGACCGGACTCCGAACGCGGGAACTCACCGTTGACGTACAGCTTGTAGGTCTTGCGAACGTCGAGCCTGGTCACAGCCCGATGCCCTTGAGATATGCAAGCAACCCATGCCGACCACCTTCGCGCCCAAAGCCCGACTCTTTGTACCCGCCAAACGGTGAGGCGGGGTCAAACTTGTTGTAGGTGTTGGCCCAAACCACGCCTGCCTGAAGTTGGTCTGCCATCCATAGGATCCGCGATCCCTTTTGGGTCCACACCCCGGCAGACAATCCATAGGGGGTGTTGTTCGCCTTCTCGACAGCTTCATCGGGGGTCCGGAAACTCATGATTGAAAGCACCGGTCCGAAGATCTCTTCCTGGGCGATTCGGTGACTTTGTGATACTCCCGTGAAGAGAGTGGGAACAAACCAGAACCCGTTCCTTGGCAACACGCATTCGGGCTGATAGATCTCAGCCCCCTCCTGCTGGCCAGACTCGACTAACTCGCTGATGCGGGCGAGCTGTTCGGCAGAGTTGATGGCACCCACGTCAGTGTTCTTGTCGAGCGGGTCTCCAACTCGCAACGTCGAGAGCCTTCTCTTCAACTTGTCGACAAACCGGTCATGGATTGACTCCTGGACGAACAGCCGGCTACCTGCACAGCACACGTGGCCCTGATTGAAGAAGATGCCGTTGATGACGCCCTCGATGGCCTGATCGATCGGAGCATCCTCGAAGATCACATGGGCCGCTTTACCCCCCAGCTCGAGGGTAAGCCGCTTACCGCTACCGGCCAGCTGGTTGCGGATCAGCTTTCCCACCGACGTCGACCCGGTGAAGGCCACCTTGTCAACGTCGGGGTGGGTTACCAGCGCCGACCCGGTGGCCCCGGCGCCGGTGATGATGTT
>JAICND010000431.1 GCA_025929005.1 Acidimicrobiia bacterium | reverse complement strand
TGGCCGCCGGACGTCGGCAGAGTGACGGCATTGACGTCAAGCATCACGTTGCCGAGGCGCTTCGGTTGTATCCACCAGCGTGGCGGCTCCTCAGGGTGACGGCCTCTCCACACACCCTTGGAGGCCTCCAGATTGATGCAGGAGACGCCGTCCTCATCCTGACGTCTGCCATTCACCGGAGTTCGAAAGCGTGGACACAGCCGAATTCGTATTGGCCCCTCCGCTGGCAGGAAGCGACTTCGAGTCGAAGGTCCGACTACCTGCCGTTCGGTCAAGGACCGGAGATGTGCCCCGCCAAGTTCGATGCGCTCGCGATGCTGGAGCATTCCACGGCGCAGATCAGCGCTCGCTACCGCATAGAGGCGAGGACGCGCCTCGGCTCTCACCCTCGCGTACTCACTCTGATGGCGCCGCCTCCGGGCGCGACCGTGCTGCACGCCAAAGGATCACCAACTTGAATCGCACCCACCCGGATCCTCTGACCCAACAGCTGCTCGACCATACCTACCGGATGGATCAGACAGCCTTCCCGCTCAAGCAGCGGCGCCCGCCCGCATCCAGAGCCGATAGGACTCCGACGCAGGCGGTGGTTCTAGTCGACCGAGCTTGGGCGGGTGACCTGGACTACCTCCAGGGGCACCTTGACGACCACGGTATTCCGGTCATGCGGTTCGACCCAGAGACGGTCCACCAGCACGAGGTGCTCCTCGACCCGAGCAATCGACGCCTACACGTCGACGGTGTCACGATCGCCCCGACCGTCCTGTGGATACGGGACTTCGACCGACGGTCGGTACCCGCCTGCGCTCAGGACCCGCTCGTTGCGGAGATGTACCGATCAAACTGGCACGAGTTCGTCGCCGCCTTACGCCACATAGCGATGGTCAACGTGAATGCTCAGTTCCCGTCTGCACTGGAACAGCAAAGCGTCGCCAGGTCAGTGGGCTTCCACGTGCCGTTCACGGTCTGGGGAAATGACCGGGGGAACCTCCGAGCCGCTCACGGCGACAACGCCACGCTGGTTCTCAAATCCCCTGCCGGACATTGGAGCGAGCCTTCTCCAGGGGTCATCGGAGGGGCTTTCGTAGCCCGCACCGACGCCGGCAGCATAGGCGAGATTCAGCGCGGTCCTGTGGTCTGTCAGGAATTCGTGGATCATGAAGCGGAGTTCCGGATCTTCGTGGTAAGCGAGTCAGTGGTGGCCTACCACGTCGCGAAACCGTCGGTGAGGTCGATCTGGACCGACCCTGACTCTGTGGAGGTGGAACGGATACGGATCGAACCTGCGCTGCGGAAGCTCGTCGTCGAGTTCGCCGCGAGGTGCCGCATCGACTTTGCTGCGCTCGATGTGTTGCACTCCCAGGCTGAAGGGCCCGTCTTCCTCGAGGCGAACCCGAACGGCTGCTGGTGGTGGTTCGAGCAGCGCGCCCGCCGAAGGTTCATCTCGCGGCACCCCGTCACATCAGCTGTCGCCCGGACTCTGAGTCGGCTTCACCGAACTGCAATCTGATGTCCTCTACGCCCCGTAACCCGCTTGCCCTTCTTGTCGGAGATGGACCGGCCCTGGCCCAATTCCTCGGAAGTACACCCTTGCCCGAGGCTCCCGTGGTTTTCTCGCATTCCACGGGCCCACTCGCTGGGATGATCTCAACGCAGCAGCTCGACGACGTTCTCGCATCGATCCCGCTCGGCGCGCCGTTCGTTACCGTCGTGAGCAGTGGTCGTGATCGCCGACCGCAGGAGGTGGGGTACGGCCCTGCCGTGGTCGAAGGGCGGATCTCGAACTGGGCCGACCCAGCGGTGCTCGGGGATCGTTTGGAACTTGGCGAAAGCCTCGTGTTCAGTGTCGTGGAGCGATTGCTACCTCAGCTCCGCTCCTTCTGTCGCGAGCTGTCCCAGCAGATCGGACGGTCGGTGACGGCAGATGCTTTCCTAACACCGCCACAGAATTTTGCCCTCGCTCAACACTACGACCGAGTTTCCTCGTTCATCGTGCAGGTCGAGGGCGAGAAGGTGTGGGACTTGTTCGCTCCGCCGATCGAACTTCCGTTGGTTGGATACCATCCATGGGAATCGATCGAAATAGATGAAGCGACCACCTCACGGTTGGAAGAAGGCCCTCCCGACATGGTCGTGATGCTGGGGCCTGGCGATGTGATGTGGCTCCCACGTGGTTGGGTTCATCGAGTCTATTGCAGATTTCGCTACTCCCTACACGTCGCGTTGTCCTTTCTTCCAGTCACTCTTCATGATGTGGCGAACGCAATGCTGCAAATCATCGCCGAGTCGAAAGAACTGAGAGCCGATCTTCCACTCCGTGAGTGGCGGGGAGATTTCGAGGCCATG
>JAICND010000517.1 GCA_025929005.1 Acidimicrobiia bacterium | reverse complement strand
TCGTCTCGGCGGCGCGCCTCGCCCCCGGGGAAGAGAATCTGTTCCAGATCTCGGTGCTTCTGGTGAACGTCCAGGCCCGTAACGCCACCTGGATATGGGTCGTTGACGATCCGGACATCGGCGTCCCCGTGGCCAGCTTTCCATCTCCCGACGGCACCAGGCTCTTGCTCGCCGGACAGGGTCAAGAGGATGACATCATCCGATATCTAATCCTCAGCTCGAATGCCACGGTCATTGCCCGGCCGGGTCAACTGGCGGACGCCGAGGGCACCATCGCGGTGGGTTGGTTCGATGACGAACGGGTCCTCTTGAGGGACTCGCAGGGTGCTTTGCTCCTGCTTGATGCCTCGACCGGGATCACGACTCCGGCCTCGATCCCGGCAGTTGTCGGGACGATTTCGCGGGCGTGGGCAGTGGGCGACGGCCGCCAGGTACTGGCAGATACCGGATCGAGTCTGATCAGGTTCGAGGTAGGAGGCAGCCAGGAGGTCCGCACGCTGGCCGATCGTTGTCAGATCGACCAGCTGAGCGATATTGGCTGGTCCGGTTAAACGACCTCTTCGGGAGCGGGCTCTTCATCGGTTTGATGGCCATTGGGGCTTGGAATTTCGCCGGCTTCGTCAGCCTCGGAGTCGGCGTCAGAGTCGGTGTGTCCGTTGGAGACCATCGTTCGCCGTGCCAGGGCCTCCTCGCGACGTTTGGTGCTGACTTCGGGAGTGACCGACTGCCATCCCACGGGCTCTCGCATGACCTGCTCACCAGGAACCGTGCCCATGATTTCGGAAACCTCGTCGCCGGAGATCGTCTTTTTCTCCTCTAGCACCGCCGCCAGCTCCAGGACCTTGTCGCGGTTCTGCGCCAGCAGTTGGTCAACCCGCTCATAGAGCTCTTTGAGGATCTCTTCGATCTGGTCGCGCCGGGCCCGGAGCGCAACACTCACCGGGTAATCGGGGCCACCTGTAGCCCCCGTGACGGTCCCGGCATAGGACACCAGACCAACCCCCATGCCCCAGGCGCCCTCCATGAGTGCACCGATTGTGGTCGCACTGGTGAGGTCGCCGGATACACCCGAAGAGTTGTCCGCACCGAAGAACATGCGCTCACCAGCCCGTGAGGCCAGGCTGACCATGACGTCGGTCTCGAACTCCGACTTCCACTGGGTGTAGCGCTCCTCCTGGCCGAGGCTGCGCACCATTCCGAGGGTGGTGGCCCTCTTCTCGATGGTGACCATGTCAATTCGCCGGTGAGCACCCAGGAGGTGAGCTGCCACCGCATGAGAGGCTTCGTGCACCGCCACGGCGTGGCGCTCACGCTCGATGTAGTCCACGTCCTCGGGGGGACCCAACTCTTTGAGAGCCTAGGCCTTCCAGACGTCGTTCCACACGATCGATTCGCGTCCGTCGCGGATGGCGATGATCAACGCTTCGTTGACGAGGTCCTTGATCTTGGCCCCCGAATACATCGGAGTCACCACGGACAATTTCTCTATCTCGTCTTCAGACAGCGAGTGCGACACCTTGTTGAGGTAGCCGACCAGCGTCTGCTTACGTCCTTCCTTGGACGGGTATCCAACCTTGTAGATGCGGTCGATACGGCCCGGCCGCAGCATCGCTTCGTCAAGGGCGTTGGGCATGTTGGTGGCCAGGATGTG
>JAICND010000408.1 GCA_025929005.1 Acidimicrobiia bacterium | reverse complement strand
GAGCCCGTGCCTTCCGCAGCTACCTGCTGGTCCAGCCCGCAAAACACGTGCCCGGTGGTGTGGCCCATCCGATGAGCCTGATCAGCGCATCGTCACGGGAAGGCTCGGTCGCCGGGTCGACAACGCTCTTTCTTCGTTTCTCGCTGTTGCTCGTGTCCGGAGGGATGGCGCACGGTCTCATCTTGCTGTTCGCTTGGGATCAGACTTTGCTTGCCGTGGGCGCCGTGATCGCATCCATCGGTGCCGGTGCGGTGGCGTTCAGCTCTCGCCTGGCGGCAAGGGTGGAGGAGTGGATCCCGAAGGTCATGAAGCGATTCGGCAAGGACGACCCATCTTCGGATGCGCGTCGCCCGGTCTCGGCGGTTCAGACGCTGGGAGCCTGGCTTTGGGCCACCCTGGGTATCGCCGGGCTGGCCGGCGGTTTCGCGGTATTGGCCTCGTCATTCCAGGGCATGCCCAGCCCCGTCGTCCTCGCCGGGGCGTTCGGGGTCTCCTGGGCGGTTGGCTATCTACTGGTCCCGTTCCCGGCGGGTCTAGGCGTCCGGGAGACGGGATTGCTGCTGTTCCTGGGTTCCACCGTTGGTGCCGGTCCGGTTATCGCCGCATCGGTGCTGCAGCGGGTGTGTCAGATGGTGGCCGAGCTGTTGGGAGTCCTCCTCGGAGGCGTGTTGGGAGCTCGGGAACGGCGGCTCAGCCGAACCACGCCTGATCCTGTCACACCCGAGCCGTAGCGTCGATCACACACAGGCTCGCCTGGCTGAAAGTTGCAGCCCCGAGCGGGTCCTAGCCTGGGAGCACATGTTCGATCGCCCCAAACCTTCCGAGATCCCGGCAAAGCCGGGGGCCTACATGTTCCGCGACAAACACGGTCGTGTGATCTATGTCGGGAAGGCGAAGCATCTGCGGAGCAGGGTGTCGTCCTATTTCGGGGTTGGCCTCCACCCCAGGACCCAGGCGATGGTCGACAGCGCCCGCTCGGTCGACTGGATCATCACCGACTCCGAGGTCAACGCGCTGATGCTCGAGTACTCACTGATCAAAGAGCACCGGCCCCGATTCAACGTAAAGCTGGTTGACGACAAGTCCTATCCATTCCTCGCCATCACCAGATCCCACCAGTGGCCACGTGCGATGGTGATGAGGGGGAAGAAGCGCAAGGGCAACGAGTACTTCGGGCCTTATGCCCACACCTACGCGATCCGTAAGACGCTCGACCAGCTGCTTCGAACGTTCCCGGTGCGCACCTGCTCGAACGCGATGCTGGAGCGGCAACACGCTCAGGGCCGGCCGTGTCTGTTGTTCCACATCGAGAAGTGTTCGGGGCCGTGCATCGAGGCGGTGGAGCCCGAGGAGTACGAACGAATGGTGGAGGGTCTCGCCGCGTTTCTCAGCGGTGACACAGACGGTGTCATCGCCGACCTGGAATCTCAGATGTGGCAAGCGGCCGAACGCGAGGAGTTCGAATTGGCGGCCCGTTACCGGGACCGGCAGGAAGATGTGCGTCGGGCGATGCTCCGACAGGAGGTGGTCACAGAGAAGGCGGAGAACTTCGATCTCATCGCCCATCACGGTGATGAGCTGGAAACCGCCATCCAGGTGCTCAACGTGCGTCGGGGGAGGGTGGTGGGGGAGATGAGCACTGTCGTCGACCGGGTCGAGGAGCTCACCGACCCCGAGCTGATGGCCAGAGTCGTCAGAGAGCTGTACGGCGACACCGAACCTCCTCGTGAGGTGCTGGTGAGTCTCATGCCCGACGAAGCCGATCTTCTGACTGATTGGCTCACCAAGCTGGGGGAGCGCAATGTGAGTCTTAGGGTTCCACGACGCGGCTCGAAACGCAGACTCATCGAAACTGCCTCGATCAACGCCGCGGAGGCTTTCGCCAGACACCGCCTCAGCCGGCAGAAGGACCACAACGCCAGGGCCAAGGCGCTGCGCTCACTACAGGAGGAGCTTGGACTCGACGACCCTCCGTTGCGGATCGAAGCATTCGACGTAGCCACCCTCCAGGGCACGAACACCGTTTCGTCCATGGTTGTCCTCGAAGACGGGATGCCCAGACGAAACGACTACAGGCGGTTCAAGATCCGTACCGTCGAAGGCCAAGACGATTTCGCCTCCATGGAGGAGACAATCCGCCGCAGGTTCAAGGCCTATCTCGCCGAGCAACGCAAGCCGGTGACTGACCAGGCCAAGTTCTCCTATCCACCGAGTCTGGTGGTGGTCGACGGAGGTGCGGGGCAGCTGGGGCGGGCGGTGAAGGTCCTCGACGAGCTCGAGCTCGACATCCCGGTGATTGGTCTGGCCAAGAAGATGGAGGAGGTCTACCTGCCCGGGCGTCCCGAGCCGATACAGATACCTCGGGACGCCGAAGCGCTCTACCTCCTCCAACAGGTGCGCGACGAAGCGCATCGATTCGCCAACACCTACCACCAGCAGCTTCGGTCCAAATCGATGGTCGACTCGATACTCGACGAGATTCCAGGT
>JAICND010000085.1 GCA_025929005.1 Acidimicrobiia bacterium | reverse complement strand
TCACGGCCTCGCTCTCCAAAGGGTTGGAGGTGTAACCAGCTTTGCCCAAGTTGCGTTCGTCAAACGCTTCGGAGTTGACGATCAGGGTGCCCCCCTGCCGCAAATCGGCCAGGTTTGACCGCAGCGCAGCTGGGTTCATCGCTACCAGACAGTCGGGCGCATCGCCGGCGGTGAGGATGTCGAAATCGGCGATCTGTACCTGGAACGACGAGACCCCCGGCAGGGTGCCGGCGGGGGCCCGGATTTCGGCGGGGAAAGAGGGGAGGGTCGAAAGGTCGTTGCCGAAGTAAGCGGAAGCATCGGTAAAGCGGCTGCCTGCCACCTGCATTCCATCGCCGGAGTCGCCGGCGAAACGGATGACGATCCTATCGGTTACTCGTTTTTGGGACGCGGTCTCGGACTCGACCGCGGTCGTGGTCTCCACTTGGTTTCTTCGATTCCTGGATGCTTGATTTTCAAGAAGTTATCGGCGCCGCCGCTGCCCAGTTCAGGACTAACCCGCGCCCTTTTCCATGAAGTGTACGACAAAGGCGGGTTAGCCAAAGTAAAGGGGAGGCGGGCTGAAACCCACCAGCTCCGCCTCCTCGGCCAGAGCAGCCGCCTCCAACAGTCGGTCCTCCCGCCACCATGGAGCGATGAGCTGAAGGGAGACCGGTGGAGTGGTTTCGCCAGCCAGCGGGAGGGCGATCGCCGGGCACGACATGTGATTGACGAGGGCTGAGAACCACGAGAGCACGGGTCGATAGTGCTGGCCGTCGATCTCGGTCACACCGATGGTTTTGCTCAAAGCGGCAACCCCGGGAGTCGCTAGGAGGTCGACTTTCGAGAACACCTCTGCGGTCGCTTCGACCAGGCGAGACCGCCAGGCCTGGGCGTCGAGATACTGAGAGGAGGTGACCGTCGAGGCTGTGCGCAGCCTTTGGGCGACCTCGTCGCCAAAGACCATTCCCTTCTCGAGAAACTCTCTGTGGACATGAAATGCTTCGGCGCCGGCCAACTCTTGAATCATTCCCCAGGGAACCAGGTCGGGAGCTTCGATTGGTAGAACGCTCACTCCGAGGCGCTCCAGGGCGTCGAGGGCCTTTTCGAACCCTGTCGTCACCCTGGCCTGGGTAGGGCCGTTCTCCATCCAGTGGATGGGGATGCCGAGCCGGATTCCTGTCAAAGAGAAACCAGGCGGAGGTGCTGGCACTCCCGCCATGACCCGATAGGCGAGAGCCAGGTCGGCAACGCTGGTCGCGATCGGACCGACGGTGTCGAGCGACGGAGCGAGGGGGAACACTCCGCGCGTCGGGATCCGTCCTTGGGTCACCTTGAGGCCCATGGTGCCGGTGAGGGCGGCCGGAACCCGCACCGACCCGCCAGTGTCGGTACCGATGCCGATCGGTGCAAGTCCGGCGGCAACGGCCGTAGCGGAGCCACCCGACGACCCTCCCGGTGAGGTGGCTGGATCCCAGGGATTGCGAACCGGCCCAAACCACTGATTCTCAGAGCTGAATCCGTAGGCGAACTCGTGAAGTCCGGTCCGGGCCACGATCACCGCCCCGGCTGCCTCCAGTCGTTCCACCACCGCAGCAGCTCGTTCCGGCACCGCCGAATAGAAACTTGAACCACATGTCGTTGGCCGGCCTGCCTGATCGATGATGTCTTTAAGGACGACTGGCACTCCGGCCAGGGGACCCGGCTCGATCCCATTGGCTACCGACTCGTCGATGGCTGCGGCCCTCTGGAGGGCGCGGTTGGCATCGATCAGGGTGGCGGGGTTGAGGACGCCTTGAGCCTGCTGGAGGCGGTTGACAGCCTCTTCGGCCACCGATTGGGCCGACAGGGTGCCCATGGCCACCGCCTTGGCGACCTCGGCGGCTGTCACGAAACTTCGATACCGAACTGACTGGGGACGATCGAGATCCATAGATAGCCGGGTGGCACCGGCAGCGGCGTCCCATCGTCGGCAGTGAGGGTGATCAGATCGGCGCTGGTTGCGCGCTGCCAGGTTCCAGACACCATCTCGCCTCCGGCGAAGACATAGGCTTGACCGCTTCCCACTGTGTTCATGGCCGGCACCGCACTTCCCTGATCGTTCGGCGGCTGCTCGATGTAACGCTCGGCAAGCATCACCACGAGCGTGTTCGCAGTCAGGGGAGAGCTGACGCCTTCCTGGTCAATCAACTCGGCCGGTGCGCCACCGAAGCTGCGGACATAATTAGAGGCGGCCGTATCCCACGTCCAGGTGACCACGAAGTTATTGCCGAAGTCCATCGCGATTTGCGTGGCCGCTTGCGCAGTGTCGGGCAACGGGCCAAACGCGAACATGGTCGGGGGAGGGTCATTGGGATAGTGGCGAGCGTCGGCGATTTCCCGCAATCGCACGGTGTCGCCGTAGAGGTTGTGGGGAGCACGCCTGCCTGAGATGCGGAACATAGCCGGCGGAGTCTCCCCAATCAGGTGAATGTCCTCTGCCCTGATTTCCTGTTGGACCCATGCCTGCCCTCCGGAAATGGCAAAGGTCGCATTCAGCGGATTGAGGAGCCGGCCGTCGCTCGGGCGACCCGACCGGATCGGGCCAAGGTAGGTGGCGTCGGTGTGATGGAAGAGGGCGATGAACCTGGTAATTCCTTCAACCGGGAGTTCATAGACAGCGCTGGCCAGGTCGAGGCCCGATTGAGGTCGGGACCGGAAGTGATTGTCGATCTTGACGGCCATCACTCTCCGGTCAAGCAGAGTCGCATCCTCGACCGGGGTTCCGTTGAGGGGTGAGGTTGGAAGAGGGACGGCGGTCGTGGTGGTGGTGGTCCGGGCGGCAGTGGTGGTTGTTGTGGTCGGGGCGGTGGTGGTAGTGGTAGTGGGTGCTTCTGTGGTGGTCACCGCCGGGTTTGAGCAGGCGACGAGCAGCACAAACACACCCAGGGTGATGCGGCGCATTCGAGGCATCCTAAAGAGCCCTCGAATTCACCCAAACTCAGCCAACTCCTCCATGGACCGGCAGATGGGGCAGGGCTGTCTCGGGCTGATCGACTGCGATTGCCAATTCGATGCCGTCGCTCGAAGCGTTGATTACGTAGACGGCGTCGATGTTTACGCCGGAGTCAGCCAGTTTTCGAGCTACGGTGGCGAGCTGGCCGGGGGAGTGGGGCAGATAGGTGGTAAGGACCTGTTTTTCCTCGGCCGCCAGGCCCGCCTCCCGCAATGCCCGCCGGGCCAGGGTGGCGTCATCAACGACTAGTCGCACGACGCCTTCCCCGTCAAAGCCAAAGGCAGCGAGGGCTTCGATATTGACGCCCGCCCCAGCAAGAACCTCGGTGAGGGATGCCAGCATCCCGGGCCGATTGTCCATGTGGACGACGAACTCGGTCATGATCGCAACCTAGTCGACCTGGGGGGACTAATGCCGGGCTGGGCTACTCTCCACATCCAAATCCGCCATTGATCACGGTGACGAGGCCGTCATCGTCGAGCGAGCTGGCGCTACCCCAGAGGATCCCCTCCTCAGTGTCCACCTCCCACAGAACTTCGAAGAGGGGGTCGTCGGTAAATGAGACGGATCCATAGGCCTCTCTGAGCTCAGCGACGGTCGCTCCCAAGCGGATTCCCTTATCGGTCTCCAAAGCCAGCACGTCCCCACCTCCTGCGGCAACAGAGTGGCTGTAGTGAAAGAAATGCCGTATCCCCTCGGGCGCCCATTCGGTCTCACCGTCTGTAAAGAAGGCCTGGAGGCTCGCCCACCGGACCAGGCGCGCTTCGGTGCCCGGGCAGGTTCCGAAGGTGGAGAAGCTGTCAACCCAATCACTGTCTTCGTCGCTCGAACCAAGGACCTCGTTGAGATCGGCAATCACCCGGTCGGCCTCGACCCCAAAACGGAGACTCCCGACTCCGTCACCGGTAAGTATGAGCGACGCGCTCGGATCAACCAGGGTTGTGGAGGTCGAACTGGTGGTCGTCGTCGAGGCCCCGGCTGTGGTCGTGGTGCTTGTTCCAACCGTGGTCGTGGATGAGGACGGTGAGGTGGTCGTTTCCCCGGCCACGAGCGTCGTGGTTGGGGTCGTGGTCGATGTCGTCGAGCCAGACCCGTCACCATTTCCCAGCAGGGTGACGGCCACCAGCACCAGTCCAAACACCAGCAGTCCTCCCAGGGCCCAAATGAGTCGACGCGCCAGATTTGGTGGCTCAGGGGTGGGCGGCGGACCGCTCATTGTGTCAGGGTAACTGGGGTCGGGGACCTCGGTCGCCCCCGGTGCGGACGACCCACCAAACCCGACGCGATGTGCCTGCGCTGACGGGGCCAAAGGTGCGGCTGTCGTCTCTGGTGGCGGCGCGGTTATCGGACAAGACAAAGATCTGGTCTGCTGCAACGGTCCATTGACCGTCGGTCGAGGTGAGGCCCACCCCCCAACGGTCCTGGTCGGCGCGGCCGTTGATGAGGATCGTTCCTGTGTCGATGACGACTGTCTCGCCCGGTAGTCCGATCACCCGCTTGATCATCCTCATGTCAGTCCGACCTGGATGAGCAAAGACCACGTAGTCGCCGCGTTCAAAAGGGGGCCCGGGACGGCGGCAAAAGACCACCGCACCATCCCGAAGGGCTGGAGCCATGGAATCCTCCCTGACGACAAATCGGCGCACGTTTTGTTGGAGTATGGTCGGGGTACCAAGCAGGCATTAGGGAGGTCATCAGTTATGGGTCTTTTTCGCCCGAAGCAGGTCGTCTACGCCCACTGTGACTTGTTCTGCGGGGTATACGACCCTGCCCAGGCCAAGATCGAGGCGATGTCAGTACTCAAGGCGTGCGAGAAGTTTGCGGCCAGCGATGACGAGGTTTTTCGCCAGCGCGCGGTCCTCATCAAGGAGGAGCGGGCCGAAATGGTCAAGCACCATCTGGGGGTTCTCTGGACTGACTTCTTCAAACCCCATCACGTCGAGGCGTTCCCTGCGTTGCACGACCTGTTCTGGAAGGCCATCAAGGCCGCCGGCGACGCCAAGAAGTCGACCGATATCGAGGTGGCCAAGCAACTGGTCGAGGCGATCGACGACATCGCGGCGGTCTTCTGGCAGACCGAAGAGTCCAAGACCGTCGGGGTGTATCCACCCGCATAGTCCGTGGATCGGCGGGGATTCAACAAGCTGGTAACGCTCGCGCTGTTTGCTTTTGGTGTGGGATGCAGCGGCACCACAAGCAGCGAGGTGTTGGTCTCAGCCGCCGCCTCGTTGACGGATGCCTTTGCGGAAGTGGAGGCGGCTTTCGAGACTGCCAACCCTGGTGTCGACGTGGTGTTGAACCTGGGGAGCAGTTCCTCGCTCCGCCAACAGATCCTGGAGGGCGCCCCGGCTGACGTCTTTGCCTCGGCCAATAGTTCGAACATGGATCAGGTGGTAGCCGGTGGCGAAGCGGTGGGTGAACCGACGACCTTCGCGCTCAATCTCCTGCAGATTGCGGTTCCCGCCGGCAACCCCGCCGGCATCACGGGTCTGCAGGACTTTGCTAACGAAGATCTCCTGATCGGGTTGTGCGCCGAGGATGTGCCCTGCGGTGACTTCGGCCGCCAGGCATTGGCCAATGCTGGCGTGATCGCGGCCATCGACACCAACGAGCCTGATGTGAGGGCATTGCTCACCAAGATCGAAGCGGGAGAGCTGGATGCGGGCATCACTTACGTGACCGATGTGCGGTCAGCCGGCGGAGCGGTAGAAGGCATCGTCATACCCGACGACGTCAACGTGGTCGCCACCTATCCCATCGTCAGGCTGACCAGCGCACCCAACCCTGACGGTGCGGCAGCCTTTGTGACGTTCGTACTGTCAGGGCCAGGCCAGACAATTTTGGCCAGCTACGGTTTCACCTCACCTTGAACGACGACAAGCCGCAGCGGCGGTCAGAGCGGCGTCCTGCCCTGGTCCTCGTGGTTCTGGGTGGCCTCGGTCTGCTGGTCTTCGTCGTTCCTTTGGTAGGGCTGTTGGTTCGGACTCCCTGGTCCCGATTGCCCGAGCTTCTCTCCGGGGATGTCGTCATAGATGCGCTGCGGCTTTCGCTGGTGACCTCCCTCGCTGCCACCGCGATCGCAGCCTTGATGGGAGTTCCTCTGGCGTGGCTGATGGCCCGGGTCGACTTTCCTGGCCGATCGATCGTTCGGGGACTGGTGACGCTGCCACTGGTGTTGCCACCGGTGGTGGGGGGAGCCGCCCTCCTATTCGCTTTGGGGCGGCGGGGTCTGGTGGGCGAGCCCCTCAATGAGGCCACCGGGCTCGTGCTTCCCTTTTCCACATTGGGGGTGGTGGTGGCGACCACTTTTGTAGCAATGCCGTTTCTCGTGATCACCGTTGAAGGGGCATTGCGCAACCTCGACCAGAGGTACGAGGGGGCGGCCGCGACGTTGGGAGCCGGTCGATGGACCGTCTTGAGGCGGGTCACCCTGCCCATGATTGCCCCTTCCCTGGTGGCCGGTCTCGTCCTGACCTGGGCCCGCGCCTTCGGTGAGTTCGGGGCGACGATCACGTTCGCCGGCAATCTCCAGGGACGCACTCAGACCCTGCCATTGGCGGTGTTTGTCGCCCTCGAAAGTGACCGCGATACCGCGGTGGCGGTGAGCCTGGTGATGGTCGTGGTCTCGCTGATCGTGCTGGTGGCGTTGCGCGATCGGTGGTGGAGGGCGTTGTGAGTGGTCTCGAGGCGGTCGTACAGGTGCGGCGAGGGGAGGAGTTTCACCTGGACCTTTCCCTCCTGATCGAG
>JAICND010000509.1 GCA_025929005.1 Acidimicrobiia bacterium | reverse complement strand
AGATAGGTGTGTTGAACACCTTCCGTCAACGTCTCCGACTCGACGGTCGCACAGATGCGGGCCATGGTCGCGACTGCTTCGACGGGATAGAGGCCGGTAGCCGTCTCCGCTGACAACATCACGGCATCGGAGCCGGCCATCACCGCAGTAGCGACATCTGTGACTTCCGCTCGGGTGGGCCGCGGCGATTGCGTCATTGACTCGAGCATCTCCGTGGCAGTGATCGACACCAACCCCGCCTGGTTGGTTCGACGCAGCATGTCCGCCTGAATCAGCGGTATCCGCTCGAGAGGGAGTTGGACACCGAGATCCCCACGGGCGACCATCACACCGGCCGCCTCGCTCATGATGTCATCCAGGTTTGCGTATGCCGCCGCCAACTCCACTTTGGCGATCACCGGCACTCCGCCGGCAAGCTGGCGGACTTCATGAACATCAGATCCGGTCCGCACAAATGAGGCCGCCACCCAGTCGACGCCGATACGACGCCCAAACTCGAGGTCCTCTGAGTCTTTCTCAGTGATGGCTGGAACTCGTAGATTCGTGTGGGGGAAGGCAACGCCCTTGCCATCTTTGAGATGCCCCCCAATTACGACCTTCGCTCTCAGGTGATCGTCTGCTCGCTCGGTCGCAACGAGACGGATGAGTCCATCGGCGAGAAGCACCTCCTCACCCTTCTCCACATCTTCGAGCAGGTGGGGGTAATCGACATAAATGGTGTCGTGTTCGTCTGCCATCTCCCGTCCGACGAGCAAACGTACTTCCTGGCCCGGAACGAGCGTGATCCCTCCGTCGGGAAAGTGACCGACTCTGAGCTTGGGTCCCTGGATGTCCTGCAAGACGGCCACGTTGCGACCGGAAGCTTCGGCACCCTGTCGCACCCAAGCAGCGAACTGTTTGTGGGTGCTGTGGTCCCCATGAGAGAAGTTGAGCCTGGCGACATCCATCCCCGCGTCGATAAGCGCCCTGACCCGGTCGGCCGATGACACCGCCGGGCCGAGGGTGGCAACGATCTTGGTGAGTCGCTCCATTGGCGAGCGACAGTAGTTGTTTCGCTCCCACCGACTTGAACTCGTGTTACCTGCTGACCGTCACAGGCATATCGTGCGACGCGTGCTGAAGATCCTGGCCGGAACTGTGACAGCAGCTGCATTCGGCCTGTTCCTGAGTGTTCTGAGGCCGCCGACGGCGGAACACCCCACCGGGGATGCGGTGGTCGTTCACGCTGGTGGCCGCGGCGAGCGGCTGCGACGGGCCCTCGAATTGATGGAGAGCGGAGCCGCCCCCACGCTGGTGATCATGGGTGGATCCGTCGATCATTGGCCGGCGGCACAGCGGCTTTGCGGTCAGACTTCTCCCTACGAGGTCCTCTGTCCGGACCCGGTGCCCGGGACAACCCTGGGGGAAGCGAGGGCGTTGCGTGAATTGGTATCCGCCCGCGGCTGGAAGTCGGTGGTGGCCGTGACCTCTGACTATCACCTAAGGAGAGCGCACTTTCTCAATCGGAGATGCAATCCCGCCTTGGCGGTGCAGGGAGTCGCCGCCAGGTCTGACCTGCCAATGCTGTTGTGGCTAGGGCGGATCGGGCGCGAGATGATTGCCCTGGTGGAAGCGGCTGTGACTCGCTGCTGACCTTTCAGAAGAATTTTTCGTTGTTTAGTGATCGGAGGGGTTGTTTTGTCGTGGGTGT
>JAICND010000404.1 GCA_025929005.1 Acidimicrobiia bacterium | reverse complement strand
TCCTCTATTCCTCCGGAACCACCGGGCAACCGAAGTGCATCGTTCATCGGGCCGGGGGGGTGTTGATCAAGCATCTCCAGGAACAGCAACACCACTGTGATTTGAGAGCGGGAGATCGGCTCTTCTACTTCACAACCTGCGGATGGATGATGTGGAACTGGCTGGCGTCGGGCCTTGCCACCGGTGCCACAGTCGTGTTGTTCGACGGCAATCCGCTTCATCCGGGCCCGGAGGCTTTGTTCGACCTGGCCGGGGAACTCGACATCGCCCTATTCGGAGTGTCCGCCAAGTTCATCGACTCGGTCGCAAAGTCTGGATTTCGGCCGTCAAAAACACACCGCCTCGAGTCGCTTCGCACCATCACCTCCACTGGGTCTCCTCTGTCCGAGGACGGTTTCCGGTTCGTGTACGACTCGATCAAGCCCGATGTCCACCTTGCCTCGATCTCGGGGGGAACTGATCTTTGTGGCAGCTTTGTCGGAGGTGATCCCACTGCACCGGTGTATGCGGGCGAGATCCAGGGCCCTGCCCTGGGAATGGCGGTCTCGGTTCTTGATGTCGAGGGCCGGGCAGTGGTTGGGACTCCAGGTGAACTGGTCTGCACCGCCCCCTTTCCATCCATGCCGCTTCGTTTTTGGGGCGACGACGGTGTGCAGCGCTACATCTCTACTTACTACGCGCAGAATCCGGGCATCTGGACCCACGGCGACTACGCCATCGAGACCGAGCGCGGGGGCTTCGTGATCTTGGGGCGGTCCGATGCCACCCTCAACGCCGGAGGGGTGCGGATCGGGACCGCCGAAATCTACCGCGTCGTCGAGACGGTCCCCGGAGTAGCGGAAGCCGTGGCCATTGGCCAGAGATGGGACGGCGACACTCGCATCGTCTTGTTCGTGAAGTTGATCGATGGCTCAGAACTGACACCGGAGATCGTCTCGGTGATCCGGCACCGGCTTAAGGAGGAGGAGTCACCCCGCCACGTACCGGCCGTGATCCTGTCGGTTCCGGACATACCCCGAACCCGTAGCGGCAAGATCAGCGAATTGGCGGTGAAGGCCGTCGTCAACGATGAGCCTCTTCGCAACATCGAGGCCCTGGCCAACCCCGAGGCACTGGACTTCTACAGGAATCACCCCGGTCTAAGATGACCCCACCGCCTCAGAGGATCGTCTCTGTGATCCAATCCGTCCACTGACGCATGAGGTCGTCTACCGCATCCCGACCGGTTCCGTCCGGGTGCAGCGTGGGACCGATCACCAGGGTCACACGACCGCGCCGCCACCTGTTATCGATACCGAGGACCTGATCGGTTCCGGTGATGGCGACCGCCACTAGCGGCACTTTGGCCCGCACCGCTAACCAGGCCGCACCTCTTTGCACCGGATAATCACCGAAGCGAACAACCCTCCGTCCTTCCGGGAAGACCGCAACCACCCCACCCTCGCCAAGATGAGCGAGCGCTCTTCGGACCGCTCCCAGAGGAACTTTGCCGCGGCGGACCCTGATGACCTCGAAGAGGTGAAGTGCCCAGTCAAGGAGTCGGTAGTTGCCGAAGAGGTCGGCCAACGTTACGAAGAGCACCCGGCGACCGTAGGCAGCACCTACCAGCGGCGGGTCGAGAAACGAGTGGTGGTTGGCGGCGATCACGAACGGGGGAGGAGGAAACCCCGATCCGGGTTTGATCCTGGTTCGCCAGGCAACCCGTGCCACTTTTGGTATCCCGAAGAGGGCCACCCGCCACGCCATCCGGCTGGTCCAAATCGGAGATCTGTGTCCGGGCAGCGCCACGACCTTCCAGAGTACGCAACCTGACCGAGTTCAAGTGACTTGTGCGGCGTCTAGGGCCGTTGGGCCCCAGGCGGTTGCTATCAGCGGACGAGGGCGTGAGGGCCCGTCCGCAGATGACAGGCGGCGAGATGATCGGGTCGATCCGGCCCAGGCAGCAGCGATGGGATCTCCCAGTCGCAGAGCCCGGTCTTGGCAATGGGACAGCGAGGATGGAAGTGACACCCCGTGGGAGGATTGAGTGGAGAGGGAATCTCGCCTTGCAGGATCGTCCGCTGGCGCGGCCGGTCCGGGTCGGGGAGCGGGATCGCTGATAGCAGGGCTTCGGTGTAGGGATGGAGCGGGCGCCTGTACAGCGTGTCACGGTCCGTGATTTCGACTACCCGACCCAAATACATCACCGCCACCCGATCTGAGATGTGCTCGACCACGGCGAGGTTGTGAGCCACGAAAATGAGGGTGAGGTTCAGCTCCTTCTGGAGCTCGGTCAGGAGATTCAAGACCTGGGCCTGCACCGATACGTCCAGGGCGGAGACCGGCTCGTCGGCAACGACCAGTCGGGGTCGGAGGATGAGGGCCCGGGCGATCCCAATTCGCTGGCGTTGGCCCCCGGAGAACTCGTGGGGATAGCGCTTGGCGTGTTTGGCATTTAGACCCACGAGCTCGAGCATCTCGGCGACCCGATGCTGACGCTCGTCAGGCGATCCGAC
>JAICND010000329.1 GCA_025929005.1 Acidimicrobiia bacterium | reverse complement strand
CTGGCGTGCCGGGACGTCCCGGCGTTTGGAGTTCAATACCACCCCGAGGCTGCCCCCGGCCCGCGTGACGCGGTCGGTCTGTTCGACGAGTTTGTCTCGCTGATGGGTCTGTAATGCCTCGCCGCACCGACCTCCGCTCCATTCTTCTGATCGGTTCAGGGCCGATCGTGATCGGGCAAGGTTGTGAGTTCGACTATTCGGGGACACAAGCCGCCCGGGTGCTTCGCAAGCACGGCTTCCGCGTGGTTCTTGTGAACTCCAATCCGGCCACCATCATGACCGATCCCGAATTCGCAGACGCGACCTACATCGAGCCGATCACGCCCGAGGTCGTCGAAGAGATCATTGCCCGGGAACATCCCGACGCTCTCCTCCCGACTCTGGGCGGGCAGACTGCCCTCAACGTCACGATGAGATTGGCCCGGGCCGGGGTGCTTGATAAGTACGGCGTCGAGCTGATCGGGGCCGGTATCGACGCCATCGACCGGGCGGAGGACCGGGGCCGATTTAAGGCGACCATGGAGGCTGCCGGGCTGGCGGTTCCGCGGGCCGGCTATGCCCGCTCGGTGCCCGAAGCACTTCGCATGGCAGAAGAAATCGGCTATCCAACCATGCTGCGACCGTCATTCATCCTGGGCGGGGGAGGGACCGCCATCACCGCCAACCGGGAAGAGTTCGTGGAGGCCGCTCGCAAAGGCCTCGATGTCTCGCCGGTCGGAGAGATCCTGGTCGAAGAGTCCCTGTTTGGGTGGAAGGAGTTTGAGCTCGAAGTGATGCGCGACCGCCAGGACAACGCGGTGGTCGTCTGTTCGATCGAGAATCTCGATCCGATGGGCGTCCACACTGGTGACTCCATCACAGTCGCCCCGGTGCAGACCCTCTCCGATCGCGAGTACCAGGAGATGCGCAACGACGGCATCAAAGTTCTTCGAGCGATCGGGGTTGAGACGGGCGGTTCCAATGTCCAGTTTGCGGTCGATCCGCACACGGGCCGCCGCCTGGTCATCGAAATGAACCCGCGGGTGTCACGGTCGTCTGCACTGGCATCCAAGGCGACGGGATTTCCTATTGCCAAAATCGCTGCCTTGCTGGCGGTGGGTTACACCCTTGACGAGATCCCCAACGACATCACCGGTGCCACCCCCGCTTCCTTCGAACCCGCTCTCGACTACGTAGTCGTCAAAGTCCCCCGGTTTGACTTCGCCAAGTTTCCCAGCGCACCCACCCGTCTTGGGACGTCGATGCGCAGCGTCGGGGAAGCAATGGCCATCGGTCGAACCTTCCCCGAGGCGCTTCAAAAGGCGCTCAGGAGCCTGGAGAACGGGCGAGCTGGGCTAGGAGCAGATCCCGGGGAGTGGACTCAGACGACCTTGAGTGACGAACAGCTGTGGGAAGAGTTGGCGGTGCCCAGCCCGGCCCGGATTTTTCAGGTGGGTGAAGCGGTGCGGCGGGGATTCGACCCCGATCTGATCTCACAGGCCAGTTTCATCGACCCCTGGTTCGTTAGCCAGATCGGTGACATCGTCGATCTGCGCCGCGATCTCGAAGAACGGGGCCAGGAGCAGGCCGACCTCCGGGAGGCCAAACGATTCGGGTTTTCGGACCGTCAGCTGGGTCACCTCTGGAGCACTACCGAGAGCACGGTCCGGGCCCGCAGGCTCTCGATCGGGATTGGGACGACTTTCAAGACCGTTGACACGTGTGCAGCCGAGTTCGAAGCGCACACGCCGTACCTGTACAGCACCTTTGAAGATGAGGACGAGGTGCCTCCGTCAGACCGGCCCCGGGTGCTCGTGCTCGGCTCCGGACCCAACCGGATCGGTCAGGGCATCGAGTTCGACTATTGCTGCGTCCATGCCGCTTTTGCTCTGAGGGCCGCCGGATTCGAAACCGTGATGATCAACTGCAATCCGGAAACTGTGTCGACTGACTACGACACTTCGGACCGCTTGTATTTCGAGCCGCTCACTGTCGAAAACGTGCTGGCCGTGGTGGCGGCAGAGCAGCCTGTTGCGGTCATCGTGCAATTGGGCGGCCAGACCCCTCTCAACCTGGCAGCCGATCTAGAGGCAGCCGGAGTACCAATCGCCGGCACTTCACCAGCATCGATAGCCATGGCCGAAGACCGCGAGCAGTTTTCGGCTCTCTGTCGTCGGCTGGGGGTAAAGCTTCCACCACAGGGAATCGCCAATTCGCCTCTGGAAGCCGGTGAGGTGGTCGACCGGGTTGGTCTCCCGGTGGTGATCCGGCCCTCCTTTGTACTGGGTGGTCGACGCATGCGTGTGATCTACAGCTACGACGAACTCTCGTCCTATCTGGCCGATCTGTACGACGACGTGGCGGATGCGGACTTGACCGGATCGCCCCTCCTCATCGATCGCTTTCTGGAGTCGGCGACCGAGGTCGATGTCGATGCCGTGTTCGATGGCCACGAACTCCTGATTGGGGGAATCATGGAGCACGTCGAGGAAGCCGGGGTCCACTCGGGCGACTCCGCCTGCGTCACGCCACCACCCACGCTGACGGAGGAAGCCTCGAAGGAGATCCTCTTCGCCACCGAGGAATTGGCAAGAGCCCTCGAGGTACGTGGCCTCATCAACGTCCAGTTCGCGGTCAAGGGCAACGAGGTGTTCGTGCTCGAGGCCAACCCCCGCGCGTCCCGCACGGTCCCCTTCATTTCGAAAGCTTCAGGGATCCCCCTGGCCAAGGTTGCGGCCAGAGTCATGCTTGGCACCGCACTCGAGGAACTCCGTGAGGAAGGTCTCCTGGTGGAAGGTCGCCAACACGACTTCGTCGCGGTCAAAGAAGCAGTACTGCCCTGGGATCGCTTCCCCGAAGAAGACATTGTTCTGGGACCTGAGATGCGCTCGACCGGTGAGGTCATGGGGATCGGAGCCGATGTGGGGGTGGCGTACGCCAAGGCGCTCCT
>JAICND010000499.1 GCA_025929005.1 Acidimicrobiia bacterium | reverse complement strand
TGTCAATGTTCATCTTGACGACTCCGTATCCAAGGGTTTCACGGATCTCGTCGAGGCTCGAGCCCGAGCCCCCATGGAAGACAAGGTAGTGACGACCCTCCGGTCCGAATCGCTCGTCCACCGCCTTCTGTCCGTCCCGGAGGATCGACGGCCGAAGCTGCACCGCACCGGGTTTGTACACGCCGTGGACATTGCCAAAAACCGCCGCCAGCAGATAACGACCACCATCTGCAATTCCAAGCACTTCGGCGGTACGGACCATGTCCTCGGGGGTGGTGTAGAGCTTGGCTGTGTCGACCCCTTCGTGATCCATGGCGTCTTCCTTGCCCCCGACGATGCCGATCTCGAGCTCGAGCACCGACCCGACCTTCTCGCACTCCGCAAGGAGGTCGGCCGCCAGCTTCAGGTTCTCCTCCAACGGCAGCATGGAGGCATCGAGCATGTGGCTCTGAAACAAGGGCCCCTGTCCTTTGCCCCGGCGCTCGGTGCTCATCGCCAGGAGGGGTCGGATGTAAGAGTCAACCTTTTCGGGCTGGCAGTGGTCGGTGTGAAGGGCAACGTTGATCGAATACCGGGCGGCCACAACGTCGGCGAATTCGGCCAGGGCCGCGGCGCCGGTCGGCATGTGCTTGACCGTCGACCCTGACAGGAACTCGGCCCCGCCGGTCGAGATCTGGACGATCCCGTCCGACTCGGCTTCGGCGAAGCCGCGCAGGGCGGCATTCAGGGTCTCTGTGCCCGTGACGTTGATGGCCGGGTAGGCGAAGCCTCCGTCCCGAGCGGCCTGCAGCATCTGACGGTACTTCTCGGGGCTGGCGATAGGCATAGAACCTCCTGCTACCAAACTTAGCCGTGCCAGACGGTGTCGACTTGCGTGTCGACTCGCTGTTGGAAACCTGCCGAATAGCGTCGTCTTCGATGGCCGAGGCTCCCGCCGTCGTTAAGCCACGCAGCAGGCTCCTTCGAGGTGTCTATTTTGCCCTCGGCATCCTCTGTCTCGGCCTTGCCTACATGTCCTGGCTCCCGGGCATACCAACCTTCGACTTCGTGATCCTGGCCGCTTTCTTCTTTGCTCGATCATCGGACCGGTTCCATAGCTGGCTGGTATCCCACCCGGTGTTCGGGCGGATCATTCGTGGCTACCGGTCTGATGGTTTCACGATCAGAACGAAACTCTTCGCCTCGGCGGCGGTTGTGCTCTCCCTGGGGTTCTCGATGGTCGTGCTGATCGACAGCCTCGTGGTCAGGATCATCCTCGGGCTGGTGGGCATTTTCGCCGTGTGGTTCATCATGAGCCGCCCCACCCGAAATGAACAGACTTCCACTGGTCGCTGACGCTTCCACCAACTACATTTGCGCTCGACGGGACCAGGAGGGTCCCTCCCGAATCCTCCTCGACGGTTGGCGGGTTCGTGTAGCGACACCGGACGGAGACCCCGCCGGTGAGGAGGAACGTTGAAGCTGTACGTAGGCAACCTGCCTTTCCGCACCACCTCAGAAGACCTGGCTGCCGCCTTTCGCCGTTTTGGCGAAGTGCAGTCCGCCCAGGTGTTGATGGACCGTGACACGGGCCGCTCCCGCGGCTTCGGGTTTGTGGAGATGAACGACGACGACGCCCGTCGGGCGATCGACGAGATGGATGGAGCCGACGTGTCTGGCCGCCGAATCGTTGTCAACGAGTCGCGCCCGATGGCTCCCCGGCCGCCGCGGCAGGGAGGTGGCGGTAACCGCTATGGCAATCGCGAC
>JAICND010000150.1 GCA_025929005.1 Acidimicrobiia bacterium | reverse complement strand
CTGAGCCGGTGAGCTCACAAGCAGCCTGAAGCGATGACGATTCGCATCCAGACTGACCTTCTTATCCCCGGTAAGGGTGATCCGGTCGAGGCCGGATCGGTGGTGATCGAAGGCGGGGCGATCTTTTACGCGGGGCCGCGCCATTCGGCGCCCAAAGTCGGCGATGACGTCATCGAAGAAGTGGCGGTGCTGATGCCGGGTCTGTGGGACTGCCACGCCCACCTGTTTGGCTCGCCCGCCTGGAACATCGAGACGGCCGCCTGGCTCGCTCCCGCCACCGCCGGGGCCCGGGCCACTGCCGATCTCCGCAGGTATCTCGACGGTGGTGTCACCTCGGTGCGTGAGGTCGGAGGCTATGGGGTGGAACTGGCGGGGGTCGTCGCCGAGGGAAGCGTTGCCGGACCCGCGATATACGGTGCCGGGGAGGTCCTCTCCACCACCGGTGGCCACGGGGACATCCACTCGATTCCGCTAGACATCTACGAAGGCGTCAACGCTCGGGGGCGGATCGTGGGGCGGCTTGCCGATGGACCAGCCGAGTGCGTTAAGGCTGTGCGTGAACAACTTCGGCGCAACGCCCGCGTTATCAAGATTTGTGCCTCGGGCGGAGTCATGTCCGAAGTGGACCACCCGATCCATCAGCAATTCTCCGAGGAGGAACTGAGGGCGATCGTGGAAGAAGCCGCCCGCGCCGATCGGGTGGTAGCTGCCCATTGCCACGGGAGGCCGGGGATCATGGCAGCGCTCAAAGCGGGGGTTCGAACCATCGAGCACGGCAGCTATCTGGACGAAGAGGCTGCCGAGTTGATGAAGGACAAGGGTGCCATCCTCGTTTCGACCCGCTTCATCGTTGAAGAGCTGCTCGGGCTAGAAGAGCAGGTCCCCGCCTACGCCTTCCGCAAAATCATCGCCCTATCCGACACCCATGCCCAGGCCATGAAGATCGCCGTGTCCGCGGGGGTGACGATGGCGATGGGAACCGACATCTTTGCCAGCGGTCATCGCTACGGTCAGGCCTCGCGGGAGATCCGGCATCTGGTTGATGCCGGTCTGAGCCCCGTGGAGGCGATCGAGGCGGCCACGGCTACCGCTCCGCTCACCCTGGGCCTGCAGGCTCCAGAGTCGGGCCGGCTTGCCCAGGGTTATGACGCCGATCTGATCGCTCTCGACTTCAACCCCATTGAGGATGTCGGTCTGTGGGGGATGCCCGAGCGTGTTACCCATGTCTGGAAGGGTGGGGTCCGGGTCAAGTAGGTCGTGAAGCCACCACCGTGCCGGAACAGGATCCGAGCACGCTGCTGGCCACGACAACAGTGTCGCCATCCTGCAAGTACTCACCGTTCTGCCCGTTGGCGGTGATCTCCAACAGGCATCCGAGGCTGTCGGGGGTGGGTCCGGAGATAGTTCCCGACGCGAATAGGTCTCCGGCGCGGATGGAGGCGCCGTTGCTGGTGGCGTGGGCTAGCTGCTGGCTCATCGTCCAATAGAGGTGGTTGGTATTGGACCCAGTCACCGCTTTCCCGTTGATCGTCACCTCCAGGTCCAGGTCGAGACCTCGGCCCGGAGGAAGCAGGTAGGGGAGGGGTGGTGGATTCTGGCCGACCGCCTCGATGCGGCGATCGTCTAGCGCCTTCAACGGGACCACCCACGGTGATATGGAGGTGGCGAATGACTTGCCGAGAAACGGTCCTAGGGGTTGGTACTCCCATGATTGGAGGTCGCGGGCCGACCAGTCGTTTACGACCATCAATCCGAAGATGTACCGCTCGGCTTCGGCCACAGGGATCGGCGAACCGAGGCGTGGTCCCTGACCCGTCACGAACCCCACCTCCAGCTCGAAGTCGAGTTTGCGGGATGGCCCGAAGTCACCTGGTCCTCGTTGACCGACGGGGCGGCGGATAGGGGTGCCATCGACCACAACCGTGCCCGCGCGGCCGTGATAGCCGATCGGCATGTGTCGCCAGTTCGGGGTCAGAGGCTCGGAGTCGGGCCGAAAGAGCCTGCCCACGTTGGTGGCATGATGGAGCGACGAGTAGAAGTCGACGTAGTCGCCCACCGCAAAAGGCAGATGCATTGTCGCCGAGTGCGCAGGTGTGATCCGGCCGGGGTCCGGCCCTGCCTGAGTGAAGGCTTCGACGAGGGATCTCGTTTCCTCCCAGGCCTCGAATCCCGCCGCCAACAACGGAGTCAACGAACCCGTTGCAAGCAGGTCATGGACTCCAGTTACGTCGACTAGATCGTCACCGGATCGCACTCCTATTCGGTGGGCTCCACCGGCGACGGAGAAAACGCCGTAGGCAAGAGGGGCCTCCGTCATACGCGGATTTCGTAGAACGCAGAGAACGGGTTGTCGATGTCAAGCCGACGAAAGTGGGTGAAACCGGCCTTCCGGCAGAGCTGTTCGGCTCGCACCGGTCCCCAGGCAGTTCCCAGACCGGGACCTCCCGACACCAAGCTTTGGGGGAGGCAGTAGAGAACGCTGATGCCGTAAAGCAGGGTCCCCCGGGGATGCATGTTGTCCTCAAGGCTGGCGCCAACGTTTGGTTCCATCAGTAGATAGGTGCCACCCGGGTTGAGAGCGTCCCTGATGCGGACCAGGACTGCTTCGGGGTCGGCCAGATCGTGAATCACGTCGAAGGTGGTGATGAGGTCGAAGCCACCCGGGATCTCCTCGCCAGTGAGCACCTCAAAGGACACGTTGTCAAGGCCGCTTGCCTTCCCTTGCAGTCGAGCTCGTTCGATCGCCCGGGGATCGATGTCGTAGCCGATCACCCGGGAAGCGTGGTAGGCGGTCGCCATGGCCAAAGCGGCGGCGCCCGACCCGCATCCGATGTCAGCGATGCTGATGCCATCTTGGAGCCGTTTGACAACCTCGGGCATGGCCGGGAGCCACCGGCGGGTCAGGAGGATTCGTATGGCGGGGGCGTTGGCCCGGTCTACCCCTGCCACAACCCGGTCGTCATAGGACGAGAGATCCACCCCTCCTCCCGTCACCGTCGCTTGTGCGACCGCATCGATCTTGTCCATAACCCCTGGGAGCATGTCGAGCCATCCCGCCATCGAATAGGGGCTGGACGGGTCGGCCAGGACCGCGGCATGTTCAGCCGGCAACCGGAACGCACCACTGTCAGGATCGTGATCGACAACCGCAGCAGAGGCGAGGGCCGACAGGATTTCTTCCACGTAACGGGGAGCGAACTGGCCCCCGGCAAGTTCGAGGGGAGTGACCCACTCGGTTTCGGCCATCTTCGCCAACAGACCTGCCCGATCTGCCACGGCCAAGACGCCGACGGTGGCGGCCCCTGCTGCGAGATCAGTGAAGCGTTCGAGAAACTGCCAGACCTTGTCTCGATCGACGCTGCTCACCGCATCCATCGTAGAAGCGACGGTTAACGTCGCCGTAGTGACCACTCTCGATGATGCCGGGTTCGAGGCGATCGGCGTTGAGCGGCTCGGAGACGTGCTTCGGCTGACGATCGCCCATCCTTTCTCGCCTGTCAACGCAGTTGATGACCTCCTCCACCAGGAGTTGACCACACTCTTTCGGCTGCTCCGACAGGAGTCGATGGCCCGAGCCGTTGTTCTCACCGGTAAAGGCAGGGCATTCTCGGCGGGTGGGGACTTCGGCTGGTTTCCCTCGTTGCAAAACGTTGAACGGCTTCACGAGCTGCGGCGCGACGCCAAACACCTGATCTGGGACCTAGTCGATGTCGAGATTCCGATCGTGGCGGCACTCAACGGAGCGGCGGTCGGGTTGGGGGCGTCTATCGCTTTGCTATGCGATGTGATCATCGCCGCCGATTCGGCCACCATCGCCGATCCGCACGTTCGTGTGGGAATCGTGGCCGGTGATGGAGGGACTGCCATTTGGCCCCTGCTGGTCGGTCCGGCCCGGGCCAAGCGGTACCTGCTTACGGGGGATCCGCTCACTGCCCAGGAGGCGGAGAGGATCGGTCTGATCAACCAGGTTGTGGCTGCCTCCGAGCTCCAGGACAATGCCCTCGAGTTGGCGCGGAGGCTGGCCGGCCTGCCACCGCTGGCGGTCCAATACACAAAGGCCGCTGTCAACAAGCTGGTGAAGGAAGCCCTCAATCTGGCCTTCGACGCCGCCACCGGACACGAGCTGCTCACCCTGCTGTCAGATGATCATCGGGAAGCGCTGGCGGCGATGGCCGAACGGCGACCGCCGAGTTTCCAAGGGCGGTAGAAGGCCCTCGTAGACTGCCTGCCCGGTGGTCCGCCAATCCCTGTTCACGCGCTGGTTCGCGATCGTCTTCGCCGCCTCTCTGGCAACCGAGTTGAGCAACAGCCTGCTGGTTCATTTCCCCGGGTTCCTGCTGGGATTTGGCGCCAACGAGGCCCGGATCGGGACCATCGTCGCCCTGGCCGGTGTGGCTTCGATCGGGGCGCGGCCGTGGATGGGGAGAGTGATGGATCGCCGCAGTCGGCGGCTGGTGATCCGATGGGGGACCGTCCTCACCGCCACGGCCACCCTCGCCTACGCCTTCGTCGACAAGATCGGTCCACTGGTCATCGGCGCCCGGCTCCTTCAGGGCCTCGGACAGGCGATGACCGCCACGGCCTTCTGGACCTACATTTCGGATCGCTTCCCGCCCGAGAAGAGGGCGCAGGGTGTGGCCTTGTTCGGAATTTCGGGTCTGATCCCACTGGCAGTGGGGCCCGGTCTCGGCGACCTCCTTCTTCGTACCGCCGGCTACGACGGCTTGTTCTTCCTAGCCAGCAGCCTCGCCCTGGTCTCCTTCACATTGACGCTTTTTCTGGAGAAGACCGGCGTTCATCACGGTGCCACCCCCACGGGTTTCTGGGCGGTGCTCAGACTCAGACACATGGCCCCGGTGTGGGTGGGGACCTTCGCACTGTCGCTGGGCTTCACCGCCGCTTTCGTCTTCGTCAAGACCTATGTGACCACCTCGGGTTTGGAGACCGTTGGCCCCTTCTTTCTCGCATATGGCAGCACCGCGATTCTGTGGCGGCTCGGTTTTTCGTGGGTCCCGGACCGG
>JAICND010000258.1 GCA_025929005.1 Acidimicrobiia bacterium | reverse complement strand
TCGGAAGGGACTGACATGCGAGGCTCCTCGTCTCGATCGACTTTCTTTACACTATCACCGTAGTGCTATTCGCGACCCGCCCTACACTCGGCTGATGGCACTCCCCGAGCGGCTAGCCCGGATCGTCGACGTGTTTCGATCCTCACCCAGGGAGTTCCGGGTAGAGGCGTTGCTGGACTTCTCAAAACGGCTTCCCCCGTTGCCGCCTCAATTAGCCGATCACCGCGAAGAATTCGAGCGGGTTCCCGAATGCCAGACGCCTTTCTTCCTGGCCAGCCGGTTGGAGGGCGACCGGGTTCGCCTCTACTTCGATGCTCCCCCAGAGTCGCCGACTGTGCGCGGTTATGCCGGCATCCTGGTGGCCGGCCTCGATGGCGAAACCCCGGCCGCGATCCTCGACGTCGACAACGACTTCTATCTCAACATGGGTCTCGAGGAAGTCGTGACCCCCTTGCGGCTGCGCGGGATGGGAGCCATCATCGCCCGCCTCAAACAACAGGTTGGCGCACTGGTCCCGGGGTAGACATCGAGCGCATCCTTCTTCACGACCACCTCGACGGCGGTCTACGAGCCCAGACCCTGATCGAACTCGCCGACCTGGCGGGATACCAGGGATTGCCAACGACGGACCCCGTCGAACTGGCCACCGCCCTACAGAAGGAAGCCCAGGTTGGCAGCCTGGTCGGATACCTCAAGGTGTTTCGCCACCCGCTGGCCGTCATGCAATCCGCTCAGGCTTTGGAGAGGGTGGGGAGAGACTGCGTCGAAGACCTCGCTGGAGATGGGGTTGACTACGCGGAGGTACGTTTCGCCCCCGAGGCGCATACCGGCCGGGGGATGACGATGGACGACGCCATCGAAGCCGTGCTCGCTGGTTTGAGTCGCGCCCGGAATCTCGGGATCACCGTTGGTCTCATCTGCACTGCCCTGCGCGATCAGCCCCACTCCCTCGCTGTCGCTGAAGCAGCGGGGCGGTGGGCAAGACGGGGCGTCGTCGGCTTCGATCTGGCCGGACCAGAGATTGGCTTCCCGCCCGACCTCCACACTGCCGCCGTTCGCCACGCCCACCGTGCGGATCTCGGCATCACCATCCATGCCGGGGAGGCCGCGGGAGTCGAAACTATCACCGCCGCTCTCGATATGGGGGCGACCCGCATCGGGCACGGGGTTCGGATCATCGATGACCTCGACTTCACCACCGACCCTCCCCGACCTGGTCCGGTGGCCGAGCGCCTCATCGCCCAGGGGACCGTGCTCGAGATCAGCCCCACCTCCAACGTTCACACCGGATTTGTCGGCACTTTCGCCGATCACCCCATCGATTACATCAAACGAGCGGGAATATCCGTTTCGGTCAACACCGATAACCGGCTCTTCAGCGGACTGACGCTGAGCAGCGAATTGGATGCCATGACCCGTTTCCACGGTTGGGGACCCGACGACATCAGCCAATCATTCGAGGCGGCCCGCGGCGCCGCCTTTGTCTAGGAGCTACTTGGGCGCCATCCGGATGCCGCCATCCATCCGGACCGTCTCGGCGTTCATGTAATCGTGGGTTAAGAGCAGATAGGCCAATTCGGCGTACTCGTCGGGCTGACCAAGGCGTTTTGGAAACAACACCTGCTGGCCCAGCGACTCTCTGGCCGGTTCGGGCAACCCGGCCAACAGGGGGGTGTCGATGATCCCGGGGGCGATCGTGTTGACCCGGATCCCCACCGAGGAGAGGTCGCGAGCGACCGGGAGGGTCATCCCCACGATCCCGCCCTTGGACGCCGAGTAGGCAGCCTGACCGATCTGGCCTTCGAAAGCAGCCACCGACGCAGTGTTGACGATGGCGCCGCGGAGGCCGTCCTGCAATGGCTCGGTCTGGGCCATCTCAACGGCCGCCAGCCGGATCATGTTGAAAGTGCCGATCAGGTTGATCTCGATGACAGTGCGGAAGCGAGCCAGGTCATGAGGGCTGCCGTCGCGGTTGAGAGTGCGGGCCGGTGGTCCGATCCCGGCGCAATTGACCACGGCCCGCAAAGGACCGAACTCAACTGCCACCGCCACGATCCTGGCTACCTGGTCGGAGTCAGTCACATCGGCGTGAACGAAAGCCCCTTTGACATGGTCGGCGAGGGCTTCCCCCTTCTCATCCTGAAGATCGGCAATCACAACCTTGGCGCCTGCCCCGGCCAGCTTGCGCACGGTGGCTGCGCCCAAACCCGACGCCCCTCCAGTGACGATCGCAGCCACCCCTGCCAGTTCCATTGCATGCTCCTATCCGTAGTCATCGGTGCCGACGTGGCGGCGACGATACTGCTCGCCATGCCAGGTCCCCTGAGCCGATGATCGGGATCTTCGACTCCGGAGTCGGCGGGCTCACCGTCTACAAGGAGGTGAGAAGACGCCTGCCCAGGGCAGAGGTCGTCTACCTGGCGGACCGCGGCAATGCTCCGTACGGCAACCGATCGCTGGTCGAAGTCGGCGCCATCGCCTCCGCCTGCACCACCCACCTCTTAGATGTGGGGGCAAGCACCGTGGTAGTCGCCTGCAATACCGCTTCCGCCGCCGCCCTGCATCCACTCCGAGCGGAGTTTCCCGGCGTGCCCTTCGTGGGGATGGAGCCCGCTCTCAAGCCGGCGGCGGCCATGACCCGGTCGGGGGTGGTCGGAGTCCTCGCCACTGCCGCCACTTTTCAAGGTGAGCTGTTCGCGTCTCTGCTCGATCGTTACGCGGCAGGTCTCGAGGTGATCACCCAGGCCTGTGCCGGTTGGGCCGAAATGGTGGAGGCGGGGATAGTCGAAGGCGAAGTGGCAACGCAGGAGGTAGACCGGTACCTCTCGCCTGTGCTCGATCGGGGAGCAGACACCCTGGTTCTCGGCTGCACTCACTATCCGTTCCTCGAGAGCACCATCGCCGCCATCGCCGGTCCGCAACGCCCCATCATCGACCCGGCCGCGGCGGTAGCGGCCCAGGTTGAGCGCGTGGCGACCGACCCCGGTGACAACGGCCGCACAACCGTTCACGCCACCGGCGATCCGACGCGGACCAAAGCCATCGTCTCAAAACTCACCGGGTTGGACCTGGAAGTTGAAGCCGTAACCTTGCCCATGAATGGCTGACGACCTGGACCCCTGGGACGAGGCGCTTCTGGCTGCCCTCGAGCCAGGGACGGCCGGCGAACTCCTGACCCTCGAGCAACTGGCAGAAACCGCCGGGATCTCGTCGACCATTCTCGAGATAGTCGTCAGGGAGGGTTTTCTCAATCCCAAGGTCGAACACCCGGAACCGCTCTTCGACCCATCCGACGTCGCCCCGGTTCGGGCAGGGTTGGCGTTGGTAAGAGCCGGCCTCCCGCTTGGTGAACTGCTCGATCTGGCCCGTCGCACCGACCAGGCGATGCGGCCCATCGCCGAAGAGGCTGTCGAGGTCTTCGCCCGGTTTGTTCGGGATTCCGTTGAGGCGACGTCGAGCACGGAAGAAGAGGCGAGCCAACGCCTGGTCGAG
>JAICND010000160.1 GCA_025929005.1 Acidimicrobiia bacterium | reverse complement strand
ACCAGCCCGGCGACAGCGGAAGCGGCTCGCCATACCTTGGTCCCTCCCCCGGTCTGAAAAGCGTGTTGTCGGCACAGCCTTCGGGGGTGCCCGATTGATCCAGGGCCACGTAGTTGCCAAACGCGAGGGTGGGAAGCATCTCGGAGCGCTCCCAGGTGGCGCTGAAGGCAACTGTCCAATTTGAACCGCCGGCGATTCCCCAGGCTTCGTTGGCGCGCTCGAACCCGCAGTCGCCCGTTCCCCGCAGAACCACGTTCCCGCCGAATCTGAGCACAGCCAGGTCAGTGATGCCGTCGCTGTCGACATCGAGTGGATAGGCGCCGGTCACATCGACGAGGTCGGTGACGGCAGCAGGTATTAACGCGAATTGCAGATTGCCGCCGGGTGAGCTCTGGTTGCGATAGAGGGCCGCCGGATTGGTGCCGCCCGCGAAGTACAAATCGGGTTTGAGATCGCCGTTGCAATCGAAAACTGCGACACCTCCACCCACGAAGAACGTGAACTCTCCGTCATAGCTGTGGACCACCCCGGCGGCGACGCTCTCTTCCAGGAAATGGGGCGCTCCCATCGCCTCAGTGGGAATGCCTTTTGCGAAGAGTGCAACCCCGGCCAGAGCTAGACCGATCGTCGCCGCGCAGCCAGTGACAATTCCGGCTATCAGCCACACGGTCCTTCTCAAGTCGACGCAACCCGCATCCGTGGACAATATTCAGCCCGGTCAGACTCGCGGCTTGCCGTACTCCTTTCGCCTGGAGACAATGCCGAGATGGATGCAGTTACCAGCGATCCGGTTCGATGGGGGGTGCTCGGTTGCGCCAATATCGCCACTCGCAAGGTGATTCCCGGCATGCAGCAGTCGCGATGGAGCCGGGTTGATGCCATCGCCTCCCGGTCCCTCGAGAATGCGACCTCCGTCGCCCGGGCCCTCGGGATTGCTCGGGCCTATGGTTCGTACGAAGCGCTGCTCGAGGATCCCGCCATTGAGGCGGTCTACATCCCTCTCCCCAACCACCTGCATGCGGAATGGACCCTGGCGGCGGCAGGCGCAGGCAAGCACGTCCTGTGTGAAAAGCCGCTGGCGATCAGCAGCAGTGAAGCTCGAACCATGATCGATGGGTGCAACGCTGCCGGCGTCAAGCTTATGGAAGCGTTCATGTACCGGCTCCATCCGCTGTGGGTCGAGGTCCGCCGGTTGGTGGCAGAGGGGCTGATTGGAGATCTGCTTGCGATTCAGTCGTTCTTCTCGTATCGCAACGTCGATCCCGCCAACATCCGCAACATCCCCGAATATGGCGGCGGGGCTCTAATGGACGTCGGTTGTTATCCCGTCAACGTTGCCCGCATGCTCTTCGCCTCAGAGCCATCGGCGGTCAGGTCGTCGATTCGACGCGATCCGACTTTTGGGACCGATGTCGTCACCTCGGCGATCCTCGACTTCGAAGGCCGGCATGCCACGTTTACCTGCTCGACCCAGCTTGAGGACGACCAGCGGGTTGAGCTAGTAGGAACCACCGGGCGACTCCTGGTGGAGATCCCTTTCAACATTCCTCCCGACAGGCCCACCCGCGTCCTCCACTTTGCGGGCGGCGAGCCTCCGGTGAGCCCGAACGTCGAAGTCCACGAGGTTGGGCCAGCAGACCAATACGGCGTGCAGGCAGACCTCTTCTCGAGGGCAATCCGCCAAAACTCTGCAGTACCAACGGATCCCGAAGATGCTGTGAGCAACCTGCGGGTGCTGGAACGGATTTTCGCCGAAGCCAAGGCTTGAAGCCTCTATCGTCGCTAGATTCAGCCGGTCCCAACGGAGGGACGTAATCCGGATGAAGGAAGTGAACCAATGAAGAGAAGCCTTGGGGCAGTGGCGGTTGTCATTGCCTTTGTACTGGCCGCCTGTGGCGGCGGCGGAGGAGCCGACGACGACATAGTGGTCGGGGTCTCCTGGAACAACTACAACGAGGAGCGATGGGCCAAGTCGGATGAACCTGCCATTAAGGCCGCCCTCGAAGCAGCGGGAGCGTCCTACATCTCGTCAGATGCCGGGTCATCAGCTGAGCAGCAGCTGGCCGATGTCGAGAACCTGATCGCGCAAGGTGCCGACGCGCTGATCATCCTCGCCCAGGACGGCACTGCCATCCTGCCGGCGGTGGCCAGCGCCCTCGAGCAGGGAATTCCCGTAATCGCCTACGACCGCCTGATCGAAGACCCCGGTGCCCTATACATCACATTCGACAATGTGGGGGTCGGCCGCCTGCAAGCCGAGGTGATCTTCGGGCTGGTGCCGGAAGGCAACTACGCCATCATCAAGGGCAACCAGGCTGACGCCAACGCCGACTTCCTGCGGGCGGGGTACGAGGAAGTAATCGGCGAAGCGGCTGCCTCTGGCGCGATCAACATCGCGTGTGAGACCTATACGGATAACTGGCTCGCCGACGTTGCGCAAACCAACATGGAGCAGTGCCTCACCCAGGAAAACAACGAGATCGATGCCGTTCTCTCAGAGAACGACGGCATGGCTGGCGGAGTGGTGGCTGCCCTTGAGGCGCAGGGCTTGGCCGGGGTCGTGCCGGTTTCCGGACAAGACGGCGACACCGCGGCGCTCAACCGGGTCGCTCTTGGCACCCAGTCGGTCTCGGTATGGAAGGATGCCAGAGAGCTCGGCAAAGCGGCTGGTGAGGCTGCCGTTGCCTTGGCCAGTGGGACCGCCCTCGCCGACTTGCCTGGGGTTGTCCAGTTCGAATCACCCGGCGGCAACTCGCTGACGTCGATTCTCCTGACCCCGATCGCGATTACTCAGGACAACCTCGATGTTGTGATCGATGCCGAATGGATCACCGTGGAGGCGCTCTGCCAGGGCGTGGCTGCAGGGACTGTGGCGGTTTGCCCCTGAGGTATTACCAATCGCCCAAGTGACTAGCAAGCGACGCGCCCACGGACCGACCGTGGGCGCGTCGCGTCGTCGGATGGAAGACTGATGCAGGTCGCCGAACAACCGACCAGCGTTCCCGAAGCGCCGCGGGGTCGTCGAACGTGGCTCGGTTGGCTCCGCAACGCCTGGCGCACTCTCCTTCGGGACACGGAGATCGACACCCGCCTGGCTGGGATGCTTGGTGCCCTGGCCATCATCTGGGTCGGCTTCCACATCATGTCGGGCGGGACCTTCTTGACCCCCCGCAATCTCTGGAACCTCTCGGTGCAGACCGCCACAGTCGCCATCATGGCTACCGGGATGGTGCTGATCATCGTTACCCGCAACATCGATCTTTCAGTCGGATCAATGCTGGGGATGGTGGGTATGACGATGGCATTGGTCCAGGCCGAGATACTCCCAGGAGTCATCGGATTCGACCACCCGGCCAATTGGATCCTCGCCCTTCTAGTCGGCGTCGCTTTGGGGGCGGCCATTGGAGCTTTCCAGGGATTCATCGTGGCCTATGTGGGCGTCCCGTCATTCATCGTGACGTTGGGCGGGCTCTTGGTATGGCGCGGCGTAGCGTGGGCGCTGGCAAGCGGCCGCACTATCGCTCCGATGGATTCCACATTCCAACTCCTAGGCGGAGGATCGCGCGGACGCATCGGTGGTCCTGCCAGCTGGGTGGTGGCTGTGGTGGCATGTCTTGGCGTTGTTGCGCTGATAGCTTCCGGCCGCCGACAACGCCAAAAATTTGGATTCCGGCAAAGACCCGTATGGGCGGAGGTCACCCTGGCCGCAGTTGGTTGCCTCTTCATTTTGGGCGCCGTGGCCGTGATCAACAGCTACCCGTTGCCGGAAGTGCTCGCCCGTCAGTACGCAGAGCAGCAAGGGATACCGTGGCCTGACGGCGGGATGCGGATTCCTCTCGGGATTGCCAACCCGGTTTTAATCACGGTCGGCGTTGCGTTGATCATGACGTTTATCGCGACCCGTCGACGTTTTGGTCGATATGTCTTTGCGATCGGCGGCAATCCTGAAGCGGCCGAGCTAGGTGGCATCAAAACGCGGCAGACCATTCTCAAAGCATTCACCCTTATGGGCATTCTCGTTGCCATCGCTGCCGCGGTCACGACCGCGCGCCTTAACGCGGCGACGAGTGGCACTGGCCAGTTGTCGGAGCTCTATGTGATCGCGGCGGCCGTGATCGGGGGGACCTCCCTGGGCGGTGGCATCGGCACGGTCTCAGGGGCGGTTCTCGGCGCGCTGGTGATGCAGTCGCTCCAGTCGGGCATGGTGCTGATGGGAGTGGACGCTCCTCTCCAGGACATTGTGGTGGGAATCGTCCTGGTGGTGGCGGTGGCCATCGATACGATCTACCGGCGGCGAGCGAGGAACAGATGACGGACAGCAACAGGACTCAGGTTCCACTGGTCGAGATGAGGAACATGAATGTGTCCTTCGGCGGTGTGCACGCGGTCTCTGACATGTCGATCGATCTCTACGCCGGCGAGGTTCTGGGCCTGGTCGGCGGGAACGGCGCCGGCAAATCCACGCTCATCAAGACCCTATCAGGTGCTCAAAAGCCAGATTCGGGCGAGATTCTCATCGATGGTCAACCCGTCACGATCACGAGTCCTCGCGACGCCAAGGCCCTGGGGATCGAGACGATCTATCAGACGCTGGCCTTGGCCGACAACATCGACGCTCCCGGCAATGTCTTTTTGGGGAGGGAGTTGACCACACGCTGGGGAACGCTCAATGACACTGCGATGGAGGACGCCACTCGGAAGGTCATGAAGCGTTTGAATCCGAACTTCCAGAATTTTAGCAGGGCAGTGAGTCTGCTATCTGGAGGCCAACGTCAGTCGGTCGCGATCGCCAAGGCAGTCCACTTCAACGCCCGCATCTTAATAATGGATGAGCCGACCGCAGCGTTGGGGCCGGCCGAGACCGAACAGGTCCGGGGATT
>JAICND010000280.1 GCA_025929005.1 Acidimicrobiia bacterium | reverse complement strand
TCCTGTCGGTGGCCGCGTCCTGGGCCGTTCCGGCATCGGCCCTGCTCATCTTGCCGACCGCGCTTCGATGGCTGGCTGCTTGCCTGATCACGTTCACGCCGATCTTCGCAGCCAACCTCGTGTTTGCGGCTCGCTTCAAGAATGTGGCTTCGCCGACCGAAGCGTTCGGTGTCAATCTTCTCGGTGCAATCCTGGGTGGGGCCCTCGAGTACACCTCGCTCGTCACCGGTTATCGGACGCTTGCCGTCGTCGTCGGCTGTTTGTACGTCGCCGCCCTGATCAGTTGGAAGCTGGCGAAGACCGTGCCAGCTACTTGACCTCAGCCAGGGTGGCTCCCGTGTCGGTATCAACCTTGAGGGGAACTGCCAGTTCCACGACACCCTCCATGGTCTCGCGGGTCAGCGTGATCGCCGACTCGAGTTCCTCTGGCGGTGACTCCAGGATGAGTTCGTCATGGACCTGCAGCAGCAAGGTCGTGGCCATTCCCCGTGTAGTCAATTCCCCATCGAGGTCGATCATGGCTCTCTTGATGATGTCCGCAGCAGTGCCCTGGACCGGGGCGTTGAGAGCCATCCTCTCGCCCATCTGACGGATCCTGAAGTTGTCGCTCTTGAGCTCGGGGAGATACCGGCGGCGGCCAAACAGGGTGGTCGTATATCCGTGATTCCGGGCTTGGGTGACTACCCCGTCCATGAACGCCTTCACCTGAGGAAACTGGGCGAAGTACTCGTCGATGTGCTGACGGGCCTCATCGCGACTGATCTGCAGGCGATCGGCAAGACCGAAAGCCTCCATGCCATAGAGGAGTCCGAAGTTGATCGTCTTGGCGCGCCTTCGCATCTCCTCGGTCACCAAGTCCGTAGGCACCTTGAAGACGCGAGCTGCGGTGGCGGTATGGATGTCGGTGTCGGATGTGAATGCCTCCACCAGACCCGGATCAAGACACATATGGGCGAGGACCCGCAGTTCGATCTGGCTGTAATCCGCTACCAGAAAGGTCCAGCCAGGTCTGGGGATGAATGCCCTTCGCACCGTCTTTCCCGTTTCCGATCGGACGGGGATGTTTTGCAGGTTCGGAGTGTCTGATGACAACCGACCCGTGGTCGCTGCCATCTGATTGAAGCTGGTGTGAATGCGACCCTCGGGCGTGATCAACGGCAGGTAGCCATCGACATAAGTTGACCGCAGCTTCTCGAGTTCCCGGTACTGCAACAGGTAGCTCACGATCGGATGCGAGTCGGCCAGCTTCTCCAGCACCGAGGCGTCAGTCGAGGGAGCCCCAGTCGAGGTCTTCTTCAGCACGGGCAATGCCAGCCGTCGATAGAGAACGTCGCGGAGCTGGTTGGTGGAGTTCACATTGAAAGGCTCACCGGCTTCACGATGAATGCGGCGCTCCAGGTCGGAGAGGCGGTTGCGGAGATCGGCACCCATCTCCTCCAGGTATTCCCGATCAACTCCGATGCCGGCATGTTCCATCCTGGCCAGGACAGGAACCAGGGGAAGCTCGAAGCGTTGGAACAGGTCGAGTTCGTCGCGAGCCGCCAGTTCGTCGCGGAGTCGACGGGCCAGCCGACCCACGGCCTCGGTGCGGCGGGCGGCGGCGGCCAAGTCCGGTCCTTCTGAGAAATCGAACATCCCCTGCGAAGCGGCGGTCTCCGTGTCCACAGAATCGATCTCCACTTTGAGATACCGGGCCGCCACCTCGTTGAGTCCGTATTCGCGGGTCGCCGGGTTGAGGATGTAGGCAGCGAGGGCCGAATCGAAGGCGAGGCCCCGCAACTCGACTCCATGGGCAAGGAGGGTGCGAATCAAGGCCTTGCCATCATGGGCGATCTTGTCGACCGCCTCATCGGCCAGCACCGACCGCACAAGGTCGATCGAGTCGAGAGGCACCGCCACCGCCTCTCCCGGCTCGGACTGCACCATGACACCCCACAGATCCCCTACCGGATGAATTACCAGCGATTCCGCTGACGGAATCGGATCGCGGGCCAGCTGCCATTCGACGTCGAGCACTGCGTGGGCCGGGGCACCCTTGAAGTCAGGTTGGACCTCGAGGAGATCCTCCCAGAGGCTGTAGAACTCGAGGCTCTGAAATAGCTCTTTGGCTCGATCTCGGTCCCACTCCCCCTGAATGAGGTCGTCAAGCGAGAGATCGAGCTCGAGGTCACGAACCAGAGACATCAACCTGCGGTTGAGAAAGACCTGCTCACGGTGTTCCGCCAGGTTCTGACGAAGTCGCGGGGTCTGCTCGTCCAGGTGCTGGTACAGGTTGTCGAGGGTCCCGTAGTCGGCAACCAGTTTGGACGCAGTCTTCTCCCCGACTCCCGGCACACCGGGAAGATTGTCCGAGGTGTCACCCCTGAGGGCTGCGTATTCGACGTATTGGTCGGGTCTGATCCCGTAGCGGTCGAACACGTAGGCAGCGTCGGCGACCACAACGTCGGTGATCCCGCGACGTGTGTAGAGAACCTTGAGCTGAGGGTCGATAAGTTGAAATGCGTCCCGATCACCCGTCACCAGCAACACCGTCCAACCCGCGGCAATTGCCCGTTCGGAAAGCGAGGCGATGAGATCATCCGCTTCGTAGCCCTCGAAACGCAACTGTTTCATGGAGAGGGCATCGAGCACCTCGTCGATCAAAGGCAGCTGGCTCTTGAAAGCGTCAGGGGCCGCCTCTCGCTGCGCCTTATAAAGAGGGTATTCAGTCGAACGAAAAGTCCTTCGTGACACGTCCCAGGCGACCGCCACGGCATCGGGATGATGATCGCCGAGCAGTTTGATCAGCATTCGGGTGAACCCGTAGGCGGCATTGGTGATCTGACCGGAGGTGGTCGCCAGGTCCTGGGGGAGGGCGTAAAAAGCCCGATAGGCAATGGAGTTGCCGTCGAGCAGGGCCAGGGTTGGCATCAGTCAGCGACTATACGGTTCAGCATCATTTGCGCCGACAATGATGGCCAGATGAGGAAGGGATCGACCGTCGTCGGGCTTTACGCCGCGGCCGGGTTTGTGGCCGCCCTTCTCCTCTTCGTCATAGAACCGATGGCCGCCAAGGCTTTGCTTCCAGTGTTAGGGGGGTCACCCTCGGTCTGGAACACGGCTATGGCCTTCTTTCAGGTGACCCTCCTCGTCGGATACCTGGTCGCGCACGTCGTCGCCACCAGGATCCCACCGACGGTTCAACGACCGCTGCAGATCCTCCTGCTGGCGGCGCCTCTCTTGTTGCTTCCCTTTGGGCTTCCCTCCGCACCGCCGACGGGGAGTTCTCCACTTTGGTGGGAGGTGGC
>JAICND010000514.1 GCA_025929005.1 Acidimicrobiia bacterium | reverse complement strand
TTCGAAGGACAGCAGCGGTTGCGATGCTAGTTGTAGCCCTGGCAACCGCATGCGGGAACGACCCAACGCGTGATGTCGACACCGGCACTGGCGGCAACACCGAGACTACGGGTGGCGGCGTCTACAATTAGCCAGGCCGCTGGAGATTGATCGGCGGCGAGTGGCGGTCGTCATGATGGCGATATCGCTGCTCTTAGTTGCCAACGCTGCCGCTCTTGCCGCGCCCAATTGTTCGCCCGGACAGCACGGCAACCCGAGTCCCGGCTTTAAGCCGGGAGCTTGCAAGGAGAGGTAAGACAAGCGGGCCGCCCGGAGCCCAGCATCCTGCCCGGTGACGAATGCGACGAGTCAGTTTGCGCCAAAGGGATGTGTGACGCGTCCTACCAGATTTAGGGGAAGGGCGGCTTGCTCGGAGAGCCGGGCTGACACTGGAGTAGATCCAGGTGGCATTGAAAGGGAGAAGGTCGGACCAGGGTCCCTTTTCCTGATCCGGGTCCGAACAGGGGCGGGCCTTGCGGGCGAACAGTTGCGTCCGCCGCTCCGACAAGCGGGAGGGGGCCGGTGTCTGTTGTTGTTTCCTTTCGCCGGCCTCCCCCCAGCTGTCACGTCTCACGCAACCTACACGCAGCCAACCTGGGCGAGGGCGGAGACGCTGCCGGCACCGGGGCGGCGGATGCAATGGTCGAGACGTTCGCCCAACTGGACGAGCTTTTCCTCACCCTCAGTGGTTTCTGAACTCTGCCCAGACCTTCTTGCCGGTTTCGGTGGTCTCGAAGCCCCAATTCTCAGATATGGCCTCGATAAGCCGCAACCCTCTCTGCGACTCGGTGAGATCCTCAACGGCCGGGATAATCGAAGATCCGTCGGACACCTCGATACGGATCACGTTTCTTCTGTCGATGAGTTGGACGGTGAACTCCGTCTTGGCGTGGCGGATCACATTGGCGGCGAGTTCAGAAGCAGCGAGGACCACGTCGTCGAGAATCGGCGCCTCAGGGATCGCTTCTTCAACGAAACGGCGCACTGCGGCGGCTGACTCCGGCTCGGCCTCAAAGTCCTTTTCCATGGCCGTCATTCGATAGACCCTTTAAAGACCTTCCCACAGGCGCACATATCGAACCCTCTAACCGATCTCAAACAGATGCCTTGTAGCTGTCAGATCCAATAAACGGTTGACCCGCGGACTGGTAAGGAGCGCCACGACTTTCTGTCTCCCGACCGCTTCGATGAGACATCCCAGGCCCGATAGATCCATGAATGTGACGTGTCTCAGGTCCACCACCACTCTGGGTTGTTGGCAGTCCAACGCGGCTCGAAGACTCGCCGCGGTGGCGAGATCCACCTCTCCGAAGACCCCAATCAGTCGCGAGGCTTCGTCGTCAACCCACTCGACCCGAAAGTCTGGCGTAATTCTCAGGCGAGGGTCTGGGCCGGCATCCACGACAGTTCCTTTATCTGACTGGCACCGACGGCCCTGGCACAAACCAAGAGTAGGCCCGAGACATCGCCGGAGTGTTGGACACCTCGAGTCTCGATAGTCCGGATCGATATGGTGGTGGATGGCGCCAGGGGCAACACCAGCGCTACCACTTCCCGAAGTAGGCTTAACCTTATGGTCGAGCCGGCTGTGACGTTCGTCGTCGAATCACCTCTCCCGGCCA
>JAICND010000365.1 GCA_025929005.1 Acidimicrobiia bacterium | reverse complement strand
CTCGTCGACCTCGACGGGACAGCGGATCCCGGACTCGGGCCCGCGTTGGGCGTATTCCCCCCAAAACGAACGAACCTCGCCGATCTCTAGGGAGGGCCGCGCCGCCAGACGGCCCCAGGCCACGAAGGCGACAGGTGTCGGCATGTCGGAGTATGGCGCCACCACGATATGTGTCGCCATGGTCCTGGCCAGCTCCTCCACCTCCTCCAACGTGGCCTCGTCGACCTCGCCTGGTTTGTAGTAGACGATCACGGCGCCGTGTTCGAGCGTATGGATGGTGAAGACCTCGGGGATCGGCTGGCGATAGATTCCGCAGGGTGCCGCCAGGGATGCATGCATACCCGAGGTGGCTGGGACCGAGCTGTAGTCAGGAGGAGGCGCCTCCCCGGAAAGAATGGCGTTCACTTCGTCCGGCGTGAGATGGGCGGCCCCTCGGTCCTCCGGTGTCTCCACAGGAAAACCGAGACCGTTGTCGGTGGTCGTGGTCTGATCTGAGCCCCCGCAGGCGGTGATCGTCAGGAGTAGGACTACCAGCGTTCGCTTCATGACAAACCTTTGTCGAGCATTTCGACAAAGGCCGCCTCGTCCAGAATCGGGATGTTCAGCTCTTCGGCTTTGGTCACTTTGCTCGTCCCCGGGGATTCACCGGCGACCAGGAATGACGTCTTTTTGGAGACTCCGCTGGTGGCCTTGCCGCCGCGCTCCACAACAGCTGCCTCGGCCTGCTCCCGGCTCATCGAATTGAGGGTGCCGGTCACGACCACCGTTACACCCTGGAGAAGGTCGCTGGCATGCGTCTCCTCAGGCATCTCATCTTCCAGACTCACCCCGGCCGCACCGAGCTTGTCAACCAGGGCCCGGTTATCGGGATCGATCGACCACTCGTGCACCGAAGCCGCGATGACCGGGCCTACACCCTCCTGGCCAGCAATGTCCTCTTCGGCTGCGTCCATCAGCCGGGGCAGACTGCGGTAGTTGCGGGCAAGGACCCGGGCCACGGTCCCTCCGACGTGACGAATTCCCAGGGCCATAAGCAAGCGCGCTACCGGCCGGTGACGGGCGCCGTCGATTCCCTTCATCAGCTTGTTGACGGAGACCTCACCCCATCCTTCGTAGCCGAGGAGTTGTTCAGGTTTGAGAAGGAAGATGTCGGCAGGATCTCTGATCAGGTTCTCTTTGAGGAGCAAGTCGATGGTCTTGTAGCCCAGGCCCTCGATGTCGAGACCGCCCCTGGAGGCAAAGTGAAAGAGCCACTCCCTGATGCGAGATGGACAGGTGTAGCCGCCGGTGCAGCGGGCAACCTTCTCCCCAGAAGGCCGGACGATGGGATTGCCGCAAAACGGGCAAGTGGCCGGCATCGCCCACTCCTGCTCATCTCCCGTGCGAACCGAAACCACTGGGCCCACCACCTCGGGAATGACATCGCCCGCCCGGCGGACGATGACCTGATCGCCGATGCGCACGTCCTTACGTCGGAGCTCGTCTTCGTTGTGGAGAGTTGCAAACGAAACCTTGGCCCCACCCACGAATACAGGCTCAAGAACCGCAAATGGGGTTGCTGCTCCGGTGCGACCGATGTTGATCTGGATGTTGTTAAGCCTGGTGACCTGTTCTTCGGCCGGGAACTTGAAGGCCACCGCCCACCTGGGAGCGTGTGATGTGTAACCGAGCTCTCCCTGGTCTGACAATGAATCGACTTTGACCACCACGCCATCGGTTTGATACTCACGATCGTGGCGGGCCTTTTCGGCCCGTTCGATATTCGCCTTGACTCCGTCGAGATCTTTGACTGCAGCCGAGGCGGGATTGACTCGAAGACCGAGACCGTTCAAGTACTCCATTTGCTCCGAGTGACGTTTGATAGTCGGCCCGCCTTCCAGCAGACCCACCTGGTAGACCCAAACTCCGAGGTCGCGAGTCGCGGTGATACCGGGGTCTTTCTGCCGCACCGAGCCGGCGGCAGCGTTGCGGGGATTGGCGAAGATGCGAAGCCCGGCCTCGGTCTGGCGTCGATTGAGCTCTTCGAAGGCGGCAAATGGCATGTAGACCTCGCCCCGCACTTCCAGAAGGGCGGGTGCCTGACCGATCAGCCGTAGAGGTACCGACTTGATTGTGCGGAGGTTGGCGGTGATGTCCTCTCCGGTGGTCCCGTCCCCCCGGGTGGCACCCCGGGTGAGCAGACCGTTCTCATAGGTGATGACCACCGCCAAACCGTCGATCTTCAGCTCGCACGAATATCCGTCGGGGGGCCGTCCGAGCTGACGGATCATCCGAAGCTCCCAGGCATCAAGCTCCTTGGCCGCCTCGACGTTGTCCAACGAGAACAGAGGTCGCCGATGCTGCACGGGCGCGAACAGATCACCCACTGGTCCTCCCACCCGCTGGGTGGGCGAGTCCGGAGTGATGAGAAGCGGATTCTCCTCTTCGAGTTTGACGAGTTCGCGGAGCAACACGTCGTATTGGGTGTCCGAGATCTCGGGCTCATCAAGAACGTGATACCGATACCCGTGATAGCGAAGCTGCTGACGCAGCTCCTCAATGCGCTCTTCAGCTGTGGTCAACGAATCACTCCACCGCCGAGAACCTGCTCGTTGCGATACAGCCCGGCGGTTTGGCCGGGGGCAATCGCCTCTTGGGGCTGATCGAAGTCCAAGGAGCCACCAGTCCACGTGGCTGGCACCGCTTGTCCATGGGCCCGGTATTGCACCTCGACTCTCTCGCCACGCTG
>JAICND010000167.1 GCA_025929005.1 Acidimicrobiia bacterium | reverse complement strand
CGACGTGATCTTGGTCCACCGCCTGTTGAAGAACCAGTTGAAGGAGACACTGGGGATGGCGGCCTACGCCTTCATTACCGACGCCTGTATTCAGGCGACGACCTTGCAGCCGGAACTGCTCTCCATGGTCCGATACTGCGAGGGGTATGACGTTGGCGAGGTGTGTGGATGGGCCCACGACCTGCGGGCAGCCTGGCAGCGGCAATTGGAGACCCGTCGGGTGATGGTGAGCGAGCAGGAGGCGATGGTTACCGTCAGCACCGAGATTCCGGCCCCGCCCGGCACGGTCTTCGAACTGATCAGCTCCCCTCGCCATCGGCCTTCATGGTCTCCTGAAGCGATGAGCATCGACGAGTTCGCGGATTCCTCCCGACGGGGGGTCGGCACTGTCAACCACTGTCAGCATGGCGATGGGGTCGTGGTGGAAGAGATATTGGACTACCGGCCACCCGACTACTGGACCGTACGGTTCGAGATTCCGGGCGCAGTGGTCGGGATGATGACTGACAGCATCGAGCCGTCCGGTGAGGGTTCGCGGGTGACGATACGAATGCGCCTGCTCGAACCCGAGGACGGTCCAGCCCGCCAGGAGATGGTGGCGGCCGTGGCGGGAATGATCGAGGGAGCAATGACGGGATTGGCGAATTATGTCGCGGATCATCCGGTGATCCTGGAGTCGGTCGAGCTTCCGCCGACCGACGAGGCGGCCCGCCTGGCCAGCGCCGTCACGAGGTAGCGCGTCCCGACCAGATGAGGAGAAGGTCCATCCGCCGCGGAGGATGCAGCGGATGGACTTGATGACTGGTCAGCGTCTTTAGGCGTCGGGGTCCTCATCCGTGGGAGGAGTCAGCCAAAAACCGCGTCGGATCCGGACTTCAGAATTGACGAAGTTCTCGATCCTTTCAGGAGCGTTCTCCTTGATCTCGGCGGCTTGCTCCTCGGTGATCCGACCATCGGCGACGAGTTCGTCCAGCTTCTGGTCGAGGGCAGAGACCAATCCATCGATCAGAGTCTCGACCTCAACGCCGTTGTCTTCGGCAACTTCAGCCAGAGTGGCGCCATCGGCCAGAGCCTCTCTGAGTTCGGAGTTCTCGATCCCGATGATTTCGGCAGCCGCCTCGAACGAGGCGAGGCCAGGTCCGCGACCGATGAAGTGACCATGAGGCCCAGGAAGTGTGCTGGCAAGATGCTCTGCCACTGCGTCGGCCTGCGCCTCGGTGATGGTGCCGTCCTCGACGAGGGGTTCCAGAGCCTCCCGCAGCCGCCCGGAACGCACTTCGTCGTTTGCGGTGGTTTCAGTGGTCGATTCCTGGGCAGTGGCTGACCCTGGCCCGAACACCGTTGCTCCCAACAGCAGACCGCGGGCAACGGTCGCAGCGACGATCGCCATTGTCTTTCTGAAATTCATGATGGACTCCTTTCGTTCCTGGTTTGCCATCTCCGACAGCATGCGGCCAGGGCCTGAGAAGCTGTCTCGAACTAGCTGAGAGTTGGCCGAGAGTTTGGGCCGGGGGAATTCTTTGGTATCCGAAAGCTGATCACGGCCCCGTGGTCGTTTGTGGCTTCGACAGTTCCACCATGCGCTTCAACGATCGCGGCCACTATTGCCAGACCCAACCCGGAACCGCCGCTTCGCCGGCTGCGAGACGGATCGGCTCGATAGAAACGGTCGAATACGAGCGGAAGGGCGTCGGCCGGAAACCCCTGCCCGGTATCGGCGAGCGTCGCCTCTACCCAGCCATCGGCCTCTAACACGCTGAGGGTTGCCGTCGTGCCGGGGCGGGTGTGCACCCGCAGGTTGGCGAGGAGATTGGCGACCACCTGCGTGAGTCGTTCACTGTCGCCATGCACGACCGCGCGTTCCAACCCGACCTGGCTCACGGGGCGATCAGGGTCAATGGCGTGATGATCGGCAACGGCGTCACGGGCGATGGCGGCGAGATCGACCGGTCGTTGAACCAGCATCGCTCCCGCTTGATCACCGAGATCAAGTCGAGCCAGGAACATCAGGTCTTCGACGAGGCGGCCCATTCGTTTGGTCTCAGACTCGATTCGACGCATCACTCGTTCCCGTTCAGTCGGATCGGAGAGAGCTCCGCGGCGGTCGAGTTCGGCATATCCCGAAATCGCGGCCAGAGGAGTGCGGAGCTCGTGGGAGGCATCGGCCACGAACTGTTTCAGGCGCTCATTGGCCCGGTTCTCGGCGACGAAGGCGATCTCGACGCTGGCCAGCATTTCGTTGAGTGAGGCTCCGAGACGCCCCAGCTCCGAGCCGGGATCGGCTTCGGGCACCCGCTGGCTGAGGTCACCGGCGGCAATGGCCGATGCAGTGTCGATCATGTTCTCGACGGGCTGAAGACCCCTCCGTACGGTCAACCAGACACCGCCTATACCGAGCAGCAACACCAATCCGCCGCCGGTCAAGAGCCGGCGGGTGAGGGCAGCCTCGGCGGCAGTCACGTCACGGAGGGTGTGGGCGATGACGAAGACCCGGCCATCAGGAGCCTCGGCCGCCAGGGCTCGATACTCTTCGCCGCCGGTAACCGCAGGCAACGTGAAGGGACGTCCTCGCCTGAGAGGGATGTCATCGAGTCCGGATGTGTCAGGGAGGGGGTCGAAACGACCCGGTAGACCCGAGGGAAATGATCGCAACACCACTCCGTCGGCGTCGAGAATCACGATGGCCAAAGTACGACCAACCGGTTGTTGGTCTCGATCCAGCTCCGGGAAGACGTCGGCGCCTGAGGCGGTGAGAAGCCGATCCTCGATCTGGTTGAGCAAGACTCGCCGGGTCGACCGCACTGCGACCACACCAAGGAGAGAGACGACGATCAAAACCAGGCCAGTAAAGGCAAGGATCAACTTGGTGCGAAGGGTCATGGCTGGGGGGCCGAGCGCAGCACGTATCCCACGCCCCGCACCGTCTGGATGCCGGCCCCGGCCGACTCACCCAACTTGCGTCGCAGGTAACCGATGTAGGTCTCCACGATCCCGGCATTCCCTCCGAAGTCGTACTGCCAGACGTAGTCGAGTATCTGGTTCTTCGACAGAACCCGGTCGCGGTTCAACATCAGATAGCGAAGCAGCCTGAACTCCGTCGGAGAGAGGGGTACTTCCACGCCCTCCACCAGCACTTGATGGGCGTCCTCGTCGAGGACTATTCCTCCATGCGTGATCCGGCGGGCAGGAATTTGCTCGCCTAGAGCCCGCCGCAGGAGCGCCTCCACTCGCAGCGCCAGCTCCTCGAGGCTGAAAGGCTTCTTTAGGTAGTCATCGCCGCCGTGACGAAACCCGGTGCGGAGGTCGTCGAGGCTGTCACGGGCGGTAAGGAAGATAACCGGCATCTGATGGCCATCACGGCGTAGCCGACGACATACCTCGAAGCCGTCGATGTCGGGCAGATTCACATCAAGAACCACCAGATCGGGCGGTTCCGAGCGCACAGCCCTCAGAGCATCAAAACCGGTCTGTTCGCTGCGCACCTCATAACCGGCAAAGCGGAGCGCGCTAGTCACAAGATCAACCAACGAGTCCTCGTCGTCGACCACCAAAAGGCGCGCCAATTCAGCCACTTCACCGCCATTTGTCTCAGTGATTCTCAGTACTCACCAAGAACTTCCTGAGAGTTTCCTGAGATTCTTGCATGAGAGCCTTTTCATGGTCCCCTCATGGTGCTCTCACCGTGATCACTGCCAATGTTCAAGTAGCCAATCTTCAAGGAGGAGATACATGCAAACCCGACCACTGTGGAACGGGAGCAAAAGAAAGTTGAGCTATCAGCCCGCGAGTTTCTTCTGGCCGAGATCTTGTTCCGCCATCGCGACCAGGTCCTGAGCCGCGAGATCTCGCTTTCCAGAGTGTGGGCTATGACTTCGATCCGGGTAGCAACGTCGTCGATGTATACGTGGGATACCTTCGCAAGAAAGCTTGGTAAAGACCTGATCGAGACCGTGCGCGGTATGGGTTATCGGCTGGTCGACCACTCCTAAGCTGGCCCGGAATATCGACGAGGAGTGTCAGTTGGACAGCAGGGCACGGGCGGTTTGGCGTGGCAATCTGGCGGAAGGCTCGGGGGAGACGATCCTTGCAAGTGGAGTGGCGGGCCCATTGCCAGTCAGCTGGGCGGGACGCACTGAGTCCGCCAATGGCAACACCAGCCCCGAGGAGCTGATTGCTGCTGCCCACGCAGCCTGTTACTCGATGGCGCTCTCGGGCGGATTGACCCGTGCCGGGACACCTCCGACCACCCTCGAAACCGAGGCGGTCGCCAGCTTTGAGAAGACGGATGCCGGTTGGCGGCTCACCAGGATGGACCTTTCCGTAGTTGGCGAGGTTGAGGGAATCGAAGACGCTGACTTTCAAGCAGCCGCCACGGCGGCAAGGGATGGGTGTCCCGTCTCGAATGCCCTCAAGGGGAATGTCGTAATCTCGGTGAAGGCCTCCCTGCGGCAAGCCGCAAGTACTTGATCCCCGGCCATGCGGGGCCGATGAAGTAGCCATAAATGGCATACGCCGGACTGCTGGCCTTGGACGGGGACGAGAAGCCGATTCCAGCCCGAGTTGAGTTCACGTCCGCCGAACTAATAGTTGGTGTTGCCGCTGGACCGCTCGGGTCGTGGCCCCTGTCGTCATGCAGGATCGAATCCCACGGCAAGCGATTTCTGATCAACGTCGATGGCGATCTGGTGTGGTTTGAACCCGAGCGACCTTATGACTTT
>JAICND010000371.1 GCA_025929005.1 Acidimicrobiia bacterium | reverse complement strand
GCATGGCATTCGGTCGATACAGATTCGCGATGCCGAAACCGCGGGCGCCGAAGCGCAGCGCGCTCAACCGTGCGGCGAGATTCGACAACTGCCCGTTCGAGAACTCGGTCGCCATCGAGCCCTGCACCGCGAGCTCCTCCGCGGCAGTCCAGCGCAGCGCGACGCCGAGCCCTTCGAGATTTTGGCCGAGGCTCGCGATCGTGGCGCCGCTGCCGCGAATCTCGTTCGCGGTATGGACGAGCTCGCGCGTCAGAACGACCTTCTCGCCTCGGATCGTCAGGCTCTTGTGGTCGGTGGCTGGAGCGACCCCGGTGGGGATCTGTTCCCGCGGCCGATCGGTTGGAACGTGGTTCCCCATGCGGGCAACCTGGTCGAAGCCGGGTACACCGACGAGGAGTGGAAGCTCGTCAACGAGACCCGCAAGATCCTGGAAGCGCCCGAGGTCGAGGTGGAGCCGACGTGTGTGAGGGTTCCGGTGATGGTGGGCCATGCCGTCGTCGCCTCGATGACCTTTGATGTCCCCATCGGGATCGAAGAAGCGATCCAACTCCTCAAGGAGTCACCTGGAATCGAAGTATGGACCGACCGGGCTCCCACCCCCCTCGACTCAGCTGGCAAGGATGTGGTGCTGGTTGGTCGCATCCGAGAGTCGCTGGGGCACTCGGGTGGAATCAATCTCTGGGCGGTGGGCGACAACCTTCGCAAAGGCGCCGCCCTCAACGCGGTACAGATCGCCGAGCTACTCGGCTAGGAGCCGTCGTCGCTTCAGCTGACGGTCGGCCTTAGCTAACGGTTGGATGGTGCAGTAGTCGCCACTCCTCTTCGGGAGTGAAGACCGAGGCACCAAAGAGCACCGAGATCGTTCCCTCTCCGGCGAGGAAGGGTCCCTGCTTCCAAAACAACAAGGGTGGTGTCGGTTTGGGCGGAGGCGGAGGTGCCGGGGCCGCCTGAGTGGTGGGAGCAGGCGCGGCCGGGGCGGGCGCCGGAGCCGGAGGTGGCGGTGGTGGTGGGGCTGGCGCCGCTGCGAGGACGCAGAACACAACCGACACCCAGAGGGTTCCGCTTCCGTCCCGGACCTGACCCGTTCCCATCGCGGTCCACTTGCTGTTGCTGATGATCGACCAGTGGCTCGAGCTGTTACGGAACGCCGTCATGATCGAGCCAATGTCGCCGCCGTAACCGATCACCTCGCCGACCGCGGTGCAGTGGCCGAGCAGGTCGCCGATATTGGAGTGGGTCAAAGTTCCCGCGTTGGCGATACGGCTGGCGGCTCGCTGTGCGAAGTCATCGACGACTCCGTCGATGGGCAGGTCGGGGTTGCGGACGGCGTTGACCGCGGCGCCGAGGTCGTCTGCATACGCCGGCAACGCCAACCCCATCAGGGACGCGACGAAGAAAAGGACTAGTGCTTTTCGCATCAGGGAGTCCGGCGAGAGTAGGTCGCTAGACCTATGCCCGCAACTCAATGTGGAACTTCTTCCCGTTCGCGAAAAGTGACAAGGGCTCCGGCGAGTCGGTCAGCTACTGGCTCGCCCGTGCTTCCAGCCGCTGGCTATCACTGGCCAGGATCGCTCCGACCCCGGCCACGATGACCACGGCCCCGATCCATTGCCGACTCGTCAACCGTTCATGGAGGAAGAGGTGGCCTGTGGCGATCCCGAAGATCGGAATCAGGTTGATGAAGGATCCGGCGACGCCGGCCGGTATGCGACGAAGCCCGGTCAGGTAGAACCAATAGGCGAGGGCGTAGTAGAGCACTCCTGATAGGCCGGCACTGGCCCAGGCCGCCGCCGACACCTGTCGCATGGCCAAGGAGGGGCTCAACAGGTTGGCGACGACGAGAACGGAGAGTGAGAAGGCCAGCGCACAGGTCTGTTGCACCAGGATGACAGTGAGGGTGGAGTCGTTGCCCATCAGCTTTCTCACCGCCACCGTGTACACGGCACACGCCACCACTCCGGCCAGGGTGAGGGCGATCCCGGTCAGCTGTCCGCGGCTGCCGGACTCAAACACGACCAGGACCACACCACCCCAGGCGACGATTGACGCCGTGACTACGGGTGTCGTTAACCGATCGTCCAGCAGCCACCAGGCCAGGATCATGATGATCAGGGGCTCGACCGCCCACAAGAGGACGGCGAGGCTCGCCGTGATCAACGACAGCCCGATCAGACCGAGGGAGTAGGACACACCCGGGTTGAGGACACCCAGAGCCGCCAGTCGTCTCATGTCGGGCGACCAGTTGATGCTCAGTCCCTGAGCGCGAACCAGAACGCCGAGTACCAGCACGCTTACCGCCAGTTGGACCGGCAAGAGCGTGAGGGGTGGGATCTCGTCAAGGGCACGCTTGCTGACCACGGTCGCAACACCCCAACAGCCGGCGGCCCCGACCAGAGATAGCGAGTACCTATGACGGGAGAATGCGGACATCGATGAACTCCTCAGGGACGAATCTGGCAATCGACCAAGGTCGTCGATTGGCGCCTTCCTCGTCATCGCAGAGGGCATACGCGGGCAGACGGCGTCGTGTGGTTGCCCGCCTGTGCGTGTTCATCGGAAAGCAAGGCTACGGACCGGTTGGTCGTTTAGGAAGCCTTGACCCCCCTGATGATGACGGAGTCCATCCCTTCGGTGACCGTGTGCGTTGGAGTGAGACTGACGTGTTGGAATCCGGCGGACTCCAGTCCCTC
>JAICND010000037.1 GCA_025929005.1 Acidimicrobiia bacterium | reverse complement strand
GTTCTTGGGGTTTGCGGTGAAAGTGCCGATGTGGCCCCTTCACACCTGGCTACCGGACGCCCACACGGCTGCCCCTACCGTGGGTTCTGTCCTGCTGGCGGCGATCCTCCTGAAATTGGGGTCATACGGGTTCATCCGCATTGCCATCCCCATCCTCCCTGACACCGCCCGGGAGTGGGCGCCTGCCATCGCCGTCCTCGCTGTGATCGGGATCATCTACGGCTCACTCGCCTGTCTCGCCCAGACCGACGTCAAACGTCTTATTGCGTTCTCCTCGGTGGGTCACATGGGCTTTGTGATGCTGGGGATTGCCACCCTGACCGACGTCGGCATCAATGCTGCCATCATCGGCATGGTCGCCCATGGTCTCATCACCGGGTTGCTCTTCTTCCTCGCAGGATCTCTCTCGCATCGTTATCACACAAGAGAAATGGCGCGGCTGGGTGGGAATCAGAAGACGCTCCCGATCCTGGGTGGAATCTTTGCCTTCACCGTCTTTGCATCCCTGGGCTTGCCGGGACTCGCCGGCTTCTGGGGCGAGTTCATGTCGCTGATCGGCGCCTACAACCCAGCCTCAGGCCTTCCCTTGGGTTTGTTCCGAACCGCCATGGTTCTCGGGGCGATCGGAACGGTTCTCACCGCCGGCTACATGTTGTGGATGCTCCAGAAGGTGAACCTCGGAGAGCCGAAGGAGGAGTGGCAGGGACATGACTTCCACGATGTCGACCGGTACGAGTTGACGGCGTGGCTGCCATTGGTCGTGCTCATAGTTGTGATCGGGCTCTTCCCGCGCGTTGTGTTTGAAGCGACCACCGACGCTGTGGTGGCGCTCCTCGATACCGCCTTTCCATCCGGAGCCACTGCTGGCCTGAGCGGTCTGACCGGCCTAAGCAGTTTGGCTGGGGGCTAGAAGGGTGCCCTTCAAGGTCGACTATCTGGCGCTCGCCCCTGAGCTGATCATCGTGGCCACCCTCGTGGTGGTGCTCACCGCCGACCTGTTCGTCCGCCGCCAAAACAAATACCGGATCGCCGCCTTCTCGGTCCTGGCCGTACCTCTGGCTGCGATTCCACTCATCGTCATGGCCGTCGACGGCTCCACCCGGTCGTTGTTCGGTGACTCCTTTGTCGTGGATACGTTTGCCCTCTTCCTCAAGGGCTTCTTCCTGGTGGCTGCCTATTTAGTGCTCCTGATGTCAGTGGCGTACATCGAAGGCGACCGCTACTACCAGGGTGAGTACTACTTCCTGATCCTGTGCTCGCTGCTCGGTTCGATGATCATGTGCTCGTCCCGCGATCTGATCGTCCTGTTCATCGGCCTTGAACTGACCACGGCGCCGCTCTTCATGCTCACCGGATGGCGTAAGGGTGACATTCGTTCGAACGAGGCTTCGCTCAAGTACTACATCCTCGGTGTCCTGTCGACAGCTCTCCTGCTGTACGGGATGTCGCTGGTCTACGGCCTCACCGGATCGGTCGCGTTCAGCGAAATCAGCCAGGCGGTGTCCAACCCCGATCTGGCCGGTGAGCCGGCGATGGGGATGGCCGTGCTGCTGATGATCGTCGGGTTCGGCTTCAAAGTTTCGGCCGTGCCGTTCCACTTCTGGGCACCCGACACCTATGAGGGTGCGCCCACGCCGGTAACGGCGTATCTGTCAGTGAACTCGAAGGCGGCCGGATTTGTGGCGATGCTGATCGTGCTTTACCTGGCGGTACCAGGGGTGGCAGCCGTGTGGGCCCCGGCAGTGTGGGCGATGGCGGCGGGGTCGATGATCATCGGCAACTTCACCGCGCTCCGTCAACAGAACATCGTGCGCCTGCTGGCCTACTCGTCCATAGCCCAGGCTGGCTTCATGCTCGTTCCCTTTGCGGGCGCCGCCGTGGCAGGTGCCGATCTGACCGAGGCCTTCTCGGCGACGGTTATCTATCTGGTGATCTACGGGATCATGAACCTCGGAGCCTTTGCGGTGGTCATTGCGGCGGCTCGTAAGACGGGAACCGGAGACATAGATGGATGGGCTGGGCTCGGCTCCTACGATCCGCGCCTGGGCCTTCTGGCTGGCGTCTTTTTCTTCTCCCTGGCCGGCATCCCGCCGCTGGCGGGATGGTTCGCCAAGTTCGTCATGTTCCGATCGGTGATGAGCACCGGCAGTGGCGCCACGGCCACCCTGGCGGTGATCGCTGCTATCAACACTGTCGTAGCCTTGTACTACTACGCCAGAGTGGTTAAGGCAGTATGGCTTGATGCTGCTCCCGATGCAGTGATAGGAGACCGCCAGTTTGTCCCGGCGGGGTCACTCCGATTGGCGCTGATGATCGCCGGAATCATCACCCTCCTGGTGGGAGTCTTTCCGTCGGCGGCGTCGATCTTTGGCGACGCCTCGCGGGTGCTAGCTACCGGCGGCTGACTTCGCCAACTTCCACCACCATTCCCTCAGCCACCGCCTGGGTGTTGGGGAAGCGTTGGGAGGCGAGATCGCAGATGGCGTCGATTTCTTGATCGGTCCGGCTCGGGTCATGACTGGTGAGCAGTAGCCGTTTGGCACCGGCGGCCTTGGCCAGCTCAGCCGCCGCCTCCCAGGTTGAGTGACCCCAGCCTTTCTTGGTGGTGGCCCATTCCTCCGGGTGGTACTGGGCGTCGTAAATCAGGACGTCGGCCCCAGCCGCGAGATCTCGGAGGGCGTCATCACTGGCAGCATCCCCATGCTCTACATCCGTCGCTACGACCAGGACGGCTCCTTCCTTCTCGAGGCGATAGCCGGTTACGCCCTGGGGATGGAAGAGGCTCGCGTAGGTAATGGAATACCCATCGATCTTGAGGGGTCGGCCATCGAGGTGGTGAAACCGCTTGTCCGAAGGGGCCGACCGGAAAGACACCGGGAAGTAGGGAGGCTGCATCACCGTGTTGAGGGCGTCTTCGATACCGATCCCGTTGGGTCGATGGCCGTAGAAGTCGAAGCGGTTGCGGCTGTCGTACAACGGGGCAAAGAAGGGGAGAGCCTGGGTGTGATCCCAGTGAACATGGGTGAGAAGAATGGAAAAGCGAATCGGAGCGGAGACGGCGCCGATGCTGAGCGCTCCGGTCCCGGCGTCGATCAATAGCCGGTGTTCATCGGTAAGGGCCACTTCGAAACAGGTGGTCGCCCCTCCATACCTATGAAACTGAAGCCCACTCACTGGTGACGATCCCCGGGCACCCCGGCAAACAACGGTGAATCCCATTGGCCGACAGGCTACTGCCCCGGACCCATTGCCGGAGTCGCGTGATATTCGCGTTCGAGCAAAGAGAAAAGGGTGTGATCCACCCAGCGGCCCCTGATCAGGAGCTCCTCCCGCAGCACCCCTTCCCGGCTAAACCCCAGCTTTTCCGCCACCCTTTCGGAGGGCCGGTTGCCGATGGCGATGCGGAGGGTGAGCTTGTGATACCCGAGATCTTCGAATCCCATCTTGACGACAGCTGCCGTTGCTTCGGTGGCGATCCCGTGGGTGGTGGCGTCGGTACGGACCCAATAGCCGATCTCTCCAGTCCGGGTCAGGCGAGAAACCGGCCAGATCGAGATGTTGCCGAGGTGACGCCGAGTGTCCCCCCGGCGGCGGATTGCGTAGTCGTAGGCGCGACCCTCTTTCCAGGCCTCACCGCTGTCCTTGATGTAGTTGGAAGCGTCATCCTTCCGGTAGCCGGGATGGGCCCAGGGGAGACACTCGTTGAGGTCCGACAGGGAGCTCTGAACCGCCTCCGTAACCGAGTTCACGTCACGGCGCGTGAAACGGCGCAGGATCAAGCGCTCGGTTTCGATACGGCCGGGGGGCATGGGCGGATCAGCCTATAACGTGTCCACATGTGGGACCGCCTCCAGATTCGTCCCGGCTTCCAATCCGATTCCACCCTTCCAAGGGCTGCGGTCCTCGTTCCCCTTTTCGAGGATGAGAACGGCGACATACGGGTGGTCCTCACCAAGCGGCCCGACACTATGCCGACGCATGCCGGCCACATTTCCTTCCCGGGAGGTCGACCGGATCCCGACGACGATGGCGTCGTGGCCACGGCCTTGCGTGAGGCGGAGGAAGAGGTTGGAATCGACCCGTCCACCGTTGAGGTCCTTGGCTATCTGCCAGAGATTCACACTTTTGAGTACCAGCTGCTGGTGGTGCCTGTTGTGGGGAGGTTGTCGGGGATTCCGCAGTTGCGACCTTCGGAGCGGGAAGTTGCTCGAGTGCACGTCCCCCGTCTCGTGGATCTAGCTGACCACGAATCGTGGAGGTCGGAACCCTGGGGGGAACGGCTGGTGTGGTTCTACGAGTTGGACGGCGACATCCTGTGGGGGGCCACAGCCCACATGATGCGGAACCTACTTGGCATGGCTCCGTGACGGAGAGAGGAGCTCGCGGGCCTGTTCACGCCACCCTTCCTTCTCGATGCGCTCGGCCACGGTGGGAAGCCGAATCGAGAGGTGATTGAGAGCCGAGTCGGTCATGTTCGCCAAACGATTCAGGCTCGTGATTCCCTCCCCGGCCAACAGGACAGCGATCTTGGGACCTATGCCCTTGACGAGTTCCAGGTCGGGTTGGGTCTCTAGTTCCTCCAAGACCACAGACATGTCGTGGGCGGGGGGTCCACTGCTGGTCACTGCCGCCCGTAGGTCGATGTCGACGGACTGACGAGCGTCGTTTACGGCTGCCAACTCCTCTTTCAGGCGCTGGCGTTCGATGTCCGCCGCGGTCAGGCGCTTGTACATGTTGACTACCTGGTTGCTGAGTGTGCGGCGGCTCCGCCCCCACACCCACCACCCAGCGCCGACGCCCATGGCGACGCCTAGCAATGCCCCGATAATCATCCCCGCGATATCCACTGCCCCTGTGCTCCTTTACCTGGTCGACAGCATACCTGAGCCGACCACCAATGGTGGCGAAAAATCACTCTAGGTGGTTGCCGTCTGGTTGCGCCCGGGTTCGCAACAGCCCGATCACGATTCCGTCGACCAACGCCTCCCAGGAGGCTTCGATGACGTTGTCGTGGACACCGATCGTACTCCACGACGTGTCGCTATCAGAGGTCTCGAGCAGGACTCTCACCCTGGCGCCGGTTCCGTCGGCTGAGTCCAACACCCTCACCCGGTAGTCGGTCAAACGGAGGCGGTCCACCTCGGGGAATCTCGATCGGAGCGCCGCCCGAAACGCCTGGTCAAGGGCGTTGACCGGCCCGTTTCCCTCACCGGTGGAAACCACCCTCGCCCCGGCTACCACCACCTTGACGGTGGCCTCGGCGATCACTTCCTCACGGGCCCTGCCCTCGACGAAGGTGCGGAAGGACTCGATCTCGAAAAACGACTGCGTCCACCCCAGAGTGCGGCGAACCAGCAACTCAAAGGTGCCGTCGGCCGCCTCGAATTGATAGCCCGCGTGCTCCAACTCTTTCACCTGTTCGAGCACCGCTCGAGCCTGATCGTCGGATAGGACCACCCCGAGGTCGGCAGCCTTGGAGAGAATCGAGGCCCGGCCGGCTTGTTCGGACACGACCATCCTGGTGGTGTTTCCGACGTTGATAGGAGGGGTGTGTTCGTAGGCGTCGGATCGGCGGGCAAGGGCAGAGGTGTGAAGTCCGGCTTTGTGGGTGAAGGCCGAGGTCCCCACGTATGGGCGGTGGGGGTCAAGAGTGATGTTGACGATCTCGGCGATGTGATGTGACGTCGGAGCAAGTTCTGCCAGAAGCTCCGCCGAGACGACCGGGATGTCCATCTTGAGTACCAGATCCGGGATGATCGAACACAGATCAGCGTTCCCGGTTCGTTCTCCGTAGCCGTTGATGCACCCTTGAACCTGGCGCACCCCGGCCTGCACGGCGGCCAGGGAGGAGGCGACCGCGCAACCCGAATCATTGTGAAAGTGAACTCCTAGATCGACCCCGGGCATCAACGCGGCCACCTTCCCGATGACCTCGGTGATCTGGTGGGGAAGATTCCCGCCGTTGGTATCGCACAGCACAACCCGTTCGGCTCCGGCATCCGTGGCGGCGCGGAGAACTTGAACAGCGAAATCGGGATTGGCCCGGTAGCCGTCGAAGAAGTGTTCGGCATCAAAGAAGACGCGGCGGTCGTGCCGTTTCAGGTACTCGATCGAGTCAGCCACCATCCGCAAGCCTTCTTCGAGGCCAGTGCGCAACGCTTCCCGCACGTGGTAATCCCAGGCTTTGCCGACGATGCAGATCGCCTCGGTTTCAGCAGCGAGCAACCACTGGAGCTGGGCGTCTTCATTGACTGGGCTTGTGGGCCTCCGGGTGGACCCGAAGGCGACCAGCACCGCGTGTTTGAAGTCGAGTTCTTTGCGGGCCCGTGCGAAGAATTCGTCATCCTTGGGGAGGGCCCCCGGCCAACCGCCCTCGATGTAATGCACCCCGAGATGATCGAGCAGCCCGGCGATTCTGAGCTTGTCGCCAACCGTGAGCGATATTCCCTCCTGTTGGGAGCCATCCCGCAGGGTTGTGTCGTAGATCTCTAAAGGTTTCATTGGTTCCGTTCCTCAGTCGGTCGTCTCTTGGTGGGCCACGAAAAAACCCTCCGCCGAAACGAAGGGTCGGGCACACGCCGAGGTTTTGACGTGTGCCTAGTCGATAATGATGATGGTGTTGACTGCGGCCATTGCCGGTGAGTATGGCTTATCACCCGGACCCAGTCAACGGGCCGAATGTGGTTGCCCATTGACGTCCCTGTTCCTAAGGTTGTCTTCGCCGGAAGGGCCTGAGGCCTAACGGGGACGCGGTGCGCGCTGCATCGCGGGGCACAGGTTCTGGTCCTTTCGAACACATGTAAGGAAGGACGATGCGATCCGGAAGCGCTTCCCGCCATGAGCGGCTCTTGCAGCTATTTGAGCGACACGCGGTCTCAGCGCGGACAGCGGGCCTTACGAGGGTAAGAGTTGAAGACGACCGGCTCGAAGGCGACCTGTTGACGATCGAAGGCAAGCGGGTCGTCAATTTCGGTTCATGTGCATATCTCGGCCTGAACCTCGACCCCCGGCTAAAGGCGGGTGCGATCGAAGCTATCGATAAGTATGGACCGGTCTTCTCGTCCTCCAATGCCTACACCTCGCTCGACCTCTATACCCAGCTCGAAGAGAGGTTGTCACAGGTGTTCGATGCTCACGTCGTCATCCCCACCACCACGACTCTGGGCCATCTGGCGGCACTGCCGGTCTTGATCGGAGACGGTGATGGAGTGCTCGTCGACTCCCAGGCGCACTCCACAGTCCACCTTGGTACCCAGGTGCTGCAGGCCGAAGGGATCATCGTCGATCCTCTCCCACACAACAACGTGACCGCCCTGCGGGAGGCTGTCGAGGAAGCTACCCGGACCTTTGAGCACGTCTGGTACCTGGCCGACGGTGTGTACTCGATGTTCGGGGACGTGGCGCCTGTGGCCGCTGTGTATGAGCTGCTGGATGAGTATCCGAACTTGCACGTTTACTTCGACGACGCTCATGGCTTTAGTTGGAGCGGCCCCTCGGGCCGCGGCTACGTGCTGGCGAACCGCCCGCTCCACCCGCGGATGGTGGTCATCGTCTCGCTTGCCAAGTCGTTCGGATCCGGTGGCTCGGCCATCGCCTTCGCCGACCCCGAAGATGCCCAAAGAGTGCAGCTTTGTGGGGGCACCTTGACCTTCTCCGGTCCGCTTCATCCGGCCGAGTTGGGAGCGGCAGTAGCGGCCGCCGACATTCACTTGTCCGCTGAGATCGACGAGCTCCAAGATCGGCTCCGCCGACAGATCGGTCTCGTCAGGAAGGCAGTCGTGGCAGCAGCGTTGCCGGTAGTTGCGCTCGATTCGACCCCCGTTTGGTTCGTTCGCGTAGGCGGTCACGCCCAGACCATGGAGCTGGGGCGGCGGATGCTTGACGACGGGTTCTACCTGAATCTCGCATCTTTTCCTGCTGTGCCAGCCGGGCAGAGTGGAATGCGATTCACCCATACCCTCTATCACTCCGATGACCAGATCCTGGCCATGATCGAGGCGCTCAGCCGTCACCTCCCCGCCCTCGTCGGTGAGCCAGAGGTTGTGATCGACTTGACCGCCCTGGAGGCCGGCGTGCAGGCCCCGGGTCAGGGAGCCCAGGGCGGCTGATTCCTCCTTTTCTCGGTCTAAAACCAGCCGATAAGGCCATATGCCCCAAGCCGTCGGTGCTCCCCTGGCGTTAGGCGCATCCAGCGCCTCTCCGCGCAGGCCTCTGCGCATTTACGTATCCGCGGCTTGTCTGCTGGTCCTCGTGGCCTCCGCCATCATCATCCTCGTGGCACCGGACCGGGCCGGAGACGCCGGCCCGATCGCCGTCATGTTTGGAAGTCTCGTGTCCGGAACGCTGACCTGGCGGGGGGCCCGAGCCTATGTCGATCGCGAGCGTCTCGCCTGGAGTCTGGTCGGTGCAGGCTTTGTCTTCGCCGGTCTCGGAGTTCTGGTCTACGCAGTTCTTCTGTCATTTATGGAGTTGCCGTCTTTTGGGCCGTATGACCTCGTCTTCCTCTCGGCCTACGCGGTGACCCTCACGGGTTTCGCACTCATGCCCCATCTCGGAACGGTGCTTCGTAGCAGGGCAAGAGTCATGTTGGACGGAATCATCGGCGCCGTGGCCAT
>JAICND010000250.1 GCA_025929005.1 Acidimicrobiia bacterium | reverse complement strand
CCGCCACGTCGGGATGCTCGGTGAGGGCTTTGCCAACCACCGCACCGGTGCCGGTGACGATGTGGAAAGCGGCGGCTGGAATCCCTGCCTCCCACAACACTTTGCCTAGTTCGAGACCCGTTAAGGCGCCCGCATTCGATGGTTTCAGAACGACCGTGTTGCCCGTGAGCAGGGCGGCAATGGAAGGCCCACCAGCCAGAGCCATCGGGAAGTTGAAAGGGGAGATGACGGCCCATACCCCGTAAGGACGAAGGACGGACTGGTTCTCTTCGTTGGGGGAGAGTTGACCCAGCTTCGTGACAAAACCATCGTGGAGTTCCATCTGGCGGCTGTAGTAACGGAAGAACTCAATGGTCTCGGCAACGTCTCCTAGCGCCTCGAGCCGGTTCTTGCCCACCTCGATGGCGACCACGGCGGCGAGGTCGAATTGCCGGGCTTCCATGACGTCTGCGGCCCGCCTCATCAAGGCGACTCGATCCTGCCACGGGGTGCCAGCCCAGGTCGGTTGGAACTCCTTGGCCGCGGCTACAGCGTCATCGACATCACGGGCGGTGCCCTGAGCGAAGCGCCCTATCACTATTTCGGAATCGATCGGCGACCGCTCTTCGTAAACGCCCTCGCCCTGACGTTCCTCGCCGTTGACGACGAAATTCTGATCTTTACCGAGGGAACGCCGGGTCCGCTCCACCGCCGCTTCGTATTCCCGGTTGAGTTCCTCGTTGTCAGCCGCCATGGTGGCGTAGGTGATTTTCTGAGTCATACCGTTACGGGAACCATAAACGTCGGCAGGAGCAGACGTGAGACGAGAGACGTGAAACGGAGTCCAAAGGGGACTGGCTCACGCCTAACGCCTCACGCCTCACGCCTTGTACCCTTCCGGGATGGAACGCACCGTGTTTCGGACCTGCCCGCTGTGTGAGGCCACCTGCGGGTTGGAAATCGAGATCGTCGACGATTCCGTCAAGCGAATCCGGGGAGACCGCGAGCATGTGATGTCGGCGGGGTTCATCTGTCCAAAGGGCTCAACCCTCAAGCAGCTGCACGAAGATCCCGACCGCCTGCGGACGCCCATGATCAAGGTTGACGGGGCTCATCGGCCAGCTTCGTGGGACGAGGCCTTTGCTCTTATCGCCGCTCGTTTTAACGACGTCACCGAAAAGTACGGCCGGTCGGCTTTGGGCATATACGTGGGCAATCCCAACGTCCATCAACTCGACAACACACTTGGACTCCGGCCGCTCATCAGGGCCCTCGGTACCCAGAACATCTTCAGCGCCTCAACCGTCGACCAGATGCCAAAACACGTTTCTTCGGGATACATGTTCGGACACCCCCTCAACATCCCGGTGCCCGACCTCGACCGCACCGACTATCTGCTGATGCTCGGCGCCAATCCCTACGAGTCGAACGGCAGTCTCTGCACAGCGCCGGATTTCCCCGGTCGCCTTGACGCAATCAAGGCCCGGGGCGGCAAGGTCGTGGTGGTTGATCCTCGTCGCACCAAAACCGCTGCCAACGCCGATCAGTGGATCGCGATTCGACCGGGTACCGATGCCGCATTCCTTCTCGCTCTTGTCAACGTGGTGCTGCAAGGAGAAGTCGACCTCGGCCCGGCTGCCCCCTATATCGAGGGAGTCGCGAAAGTGAGAACCCTCGCAGAACCCTTCGTCCCCGAAGCAGTTGCCGGCTACACAGGGGTGCCGGCTGAAGTGATCCGTCAGGTCGCAGGAGAACTGGTCGCCGCGCCTTCGGCCGCCGTGTATGGCCGGATTGGCACCCATACCGTTTCATTCGGGACCCTTTGCTCGTGGGCGGTCGACGTCCTCAACACCGTGACCGGCAACCTCGATCGTCCGGGTGGCGCCATGTTCCCGTACGCGGCCCACCTGGGAACCCGTAGGAAGGGACGCAGCTTCTCAACGGGTCGCTGGCAAAGCCGGGTGCGCGGCCTCCCCGAGGTTCTCGGTGAGCTGCCAGCTGCCACGATGGCCGATGAGATCGACACGCCCGGGGACGGTCAGATTCGGTTTCTCATAACGGTGGCGGGTAATCCGGTTCTGACCACCCCCGACTCCGGGAGGCTCGACACCGCCCTCGGCGGGCTCGAGTTCATGGTTTCGGTCGATCCCTATCTCAACGAGACAAGTAGGCGAGCCGATGTGGTGCTGCCGCCACCTTCTGCTCTTGAGCGGTCGCACTACGACCTCTCGTTCACCGGGTTGTCGGTGCGGGACTATGCGGACTACTCACCGGCGGCGTTCGAACCGACCGGTCCCGACGAGTTCTCGATCCTCGTCAAGCTCACGGGAATCGCGCTTGGCATGGGAGCCGACGCCGACCCCGATCAGCTGGCGGCCGCCACCTTGATGAGCCAGGTGCAGGAGGCCGTGTCGAATCCGGACTCCGTGATCGCAGGACGCGATGCCGGTGAGATCCTGGGCTTGTTGGGTGACAGACCCTGGCCTGAGAAGTTCCTCGACCTCATGTTGAGATTGGGTCACCGCGGCGATGGCTTTGGAGCCAATCCGGAGGGCCTCAGCCTGGCCCGGTTGGAAGCCTCGCCCCACGGCATCGACTTTGGGCCCCTCGAACCCAGACTGACCCAGGTCCTTGTCACTCCCTCGGGCAAAGTCGAACTGGCCCCGGAGGCGATCACGAAGGACCTCCCGCGGCTGGTAACAGCTTTGAAATTGGAACCAGCGGACGACCTGGTGTTGATCGGGCGCCGGCAGCTGCGGTCCGCCAACTCGTGGCTGCACAACGTCGAGGTGCTGGTCAAAGGGAAAGAGCGCTGCACGCTTCAGATCAACCCTGATGACGCAGCGCGTATCGGCCTCTCCGAGGGCGGGACTGCAACCGTGGCCTCGATGGCCGGCAAGCTCACAGTGGCCGTGGAGATTACGGATGACATCAGCCGGGGGGTCGTCTCGATCCCCTATGGGTGGGGCCACAGTCTCGAAGGATCCCGTCTGGCAGTGGCGTCGGCCCGCCCCGGCGTCAACACCAACATCCTCACTGACTCCTCGCAAGTAGACCCGCTGTCGGGTAACGCAGTCCTCAACGGCATCCCTGTCACCGTCTCCGTTGGTTGAGCCCGACCTCCCCGGTTTTGAGACGCTGGCGGTCCACGCCGGCGTCCGGCCGGATCCGGCCACCGGGTCCCCGACCATCCCGGTTTACTTCTCGGCCGGGTTTGTTTTCGAGGACACCGATCATGCTGCGGCTCTGTTCAACCTGGAGCGCCCGGGCCACATCTACACCCGTATCTCGAATCCAACGGTGGCTGCCTTTGAGGAGCGGATGGCTGCTCTCGAAGGAGGGGTGGGGTCGGTAGCCACCGCCAGCGGCCAAGCCGCCCTCGTATTGGCCATCACGACCCTGATGGGCACCGGCAGCCACATCGTGTCGTCGGCGGCCCTCTATGGCGGCACCGCCAACTTGTTTCGTAACACCCTTCCCCGATTCGGCATATCAGTGACCTTCGTCGCCTCGGACCAACCGGAGGCATTCCGCCAGGCCATCACCCCTGACACCAGACTCCTCTTTGGCGAGACCATCGGTAATCCGGTCATGGATGTCCTGGACATCGAAGCTGTCGCAGCTATCGGT
>JAICND010000017.1 GCA_025929005.1 Acidimicrobiia bacterium | reverse complement strand
TGGCGCCTGAACGCCACCGCAAGACCGCGTCGAGGGTGTGGCCGCCCTTCTTCTCTGGCACAGACTCAGCCGTGGTCGCTTCCATGGTGGTGGAGTAACCGGAGGCTTCTCTGATCAGCTCTCGCAATTTCTTGCCGGTGGTGGCCATGGGCGACTCAGACGGGGCAACTCCGGCAGGTGGAGTAACCACCGCCGGTTCGCGGCTGTCATCCCCTCGCAGTCCCGCCTTGAGTTTGTCCATGACCCCACCTACCGGGAGAAGCTGACGCTTATTGAGTTGAGGCATTGCCTCGTAGGAGAAGCTGAGGGCGTCATCGGCGATAAACAAGGCTCGGTCCTCGCCCAGCTGGAGGGAGAAGCGATCTGCTTCCACTCGTTCGGCGACGACCTGTGAAGTTGACCAACTCCCGAGCAGTTCGGACCCACTCACGAGCTCCACCCGACCCCGGGCGACCATGAGGTCGGCCTTGAGCCAGTTATGGGGGTCGGCTTCTATCTGCAGGCGTCCGCTAAATCTCATGACTCCTCCGACCGGCGGCGAACAATTCCCCCACCAGCCCCCCAAGAGCCAATCCCGCGGGCTGGTGCACCTGTCTATATCGGAGCCAGGAGTGGAAACCTTCAGCCGTTTGGCTGCCAGCCCCCCGCCTGGTCGATCTCGCCGCTGTCAATCAGGCCAGCGACTGCCTCGATTTCCGGCCCTATCGGCCGATCGGTGTCGAGGCTGGGAACTGTTGCCCGGATCGCCTCACAAATGCGGGCGGTCCCCGGTCCGGGACCATGGGGGCGCCTCTTTTCTATCCCCTGCACACCGCACAACATTTCGACTGCCAGCACTCGGGCGGTGTTGTCGAGGATCTGGCTGAGCTTGCGCCCTGCTCCCCACCCCATGGAGACGTGATCCTCTTGCGACCCGGAGGTAGGTATCGATTCCACCGAGGCAGGATGAGACAAAACCCGGTTCTCTGCGACCAGAGCGGCGGCCGTGTACTGAGCCAGCATGTACCCGGAGTTGAGGCCGGGGGTGGCAGCGAGAAACGCAGGTAGACCCGCCGAGTGCTGGGGATCCAGCATCCGATCGGTGCGTCGCTCGGAAATCGATCCGAGCTCGGTGATGGCGATCCCCATGAAGTCAAGAGCAAAAGCGAGCGGCTGACCGTGAAAGTTGCCCCCGGAGACGACTTGCCCCGAGTCTGGAAAAACCAGCGGATTGTCGGCGACGGCGCCCAACTCAACCTCAAACACAGAGCGGGCGTGTCGGAGAGTGTCGATGACGGCCCCGTGCACTTGTGGTGCGCAGCGCAGGCTGTAGGCATCCTGGACCGCGTGGTGGAAATCTTCGGCATGGCTTCTTCCGATCTGCGAACGATCGATGAGCCGGGCAATCCTCTCTGCCGACTGGATCTGTCCAGGGTGCGGTCGTAGTTGGTGAACCTCGGGGAGGAAGGGTCGGGCCGAGCCCATCAGTGCCTCCACCGCCAGGGCACAAGCTGCGTCGGCGGCGCGGGCCAAACGTTCGGCGCGATCGAGGGCGAGCACTCCCATCGCCAGCATTCCCTCGGTGCCGTTGAGGAGAGACAGACCCTCCTTCGGCGCCAGTTGCAGGGGTTCCAGTCCCACCCCGGACAGGGCCTCTGCGGCGGGCCTGGCGTGACCGTCGACGCGGAGCTGTCCCTCGCCGATCAGCGGTAGGGCGAGATGTGCGAAAGGGGCGAGGTCTCCGGAGGCACCCACCGATCCCTGCCCTGGCACCACAGGCAGAAGATCCCTCTTCAGCAGTTCCAGCAGTCGCTCAACGACCGCGACCCTGACTCCCGAATGACCCTGGGCGAGCGTGCGGGCCCGCAACAACAACATTGCCCTAACCAACTCATCTGGGAGGTCGGGGCCTACCCCGGCCGCGTGACTTCGCAGCAGGTTTATCTGGAGAGCAGTCGACTGCTCCGCGTCAACCCTGGTACTGGCCAATGCACCGAAACCGGTCGTGATGCCATACACCACGGCTCCACTGGCCAGCGCCCGTTCTACGACCTCGCGAGCGGGAGCGATTCGTTCGGCTACACCCGGGCCAAGCTCCACGTTGGTCTTGCGATGAGCGACAGATACGACCTGGCTGACCGTCAGCGGGCCGCCGTCGACTGTGACTGTCACCCGCCGCCGAGGGCCATGCCGACGACGGCTGTGGCGACTAGCAAGGCGGTGGTGGATGCCGCGGCACCCATTCGCGCTTGCAGACGTCCCAACTCCGACGCTTGTTCTTGAGTGGGTGGACCGCCAGCTGCTGCCGCCGCGGCACCGAGCCTCTGAATCTTGGCGCCAGTAGGTCGTTGCACTATGCCTCCCACCAGGATGGCGGCCACCCCAGCCAGGGCTCCCAGGTTGAGGGCCCATCCTTGCCAGCTGCCCGAACGCACACCACCGGTTGAAAAGAAGAGCCAGAGTCCGGCTCCCACCGCTACGAGCGCGGCGCCGAACATGTAGTCAGCCACCCGGGCTCTTAATAGCGTCTGCATGAAGGGGCCAGCGGCCGGGCCTGTCCGCTTAGCTGAGGGCGCGATGAACCATCCCATCAGCATTGCCCCTCCAGCCCAGAAAACGCCAGCCGCAATATGCAGAAGACGGATGAACCACATGCGGCGAGGCTACCGCAGCCGCCGCTCGGAGGTGGCCTTAGGCTGGAGCTTGATATGAGCGTCAGTTACGAGCTGCAAGACGAGGTCGCACTCATCACCCTCGATCGGCCCGATCGCTTCAACTCTGTCTCAGCCGAACTCAGCCGAATGCTGGTCGACTCACTCAGCCGGGCGGCTAACGAGGCGCGAGCGGTGGTGCTCACCGGCCGCGGCAAGGCCTTCTGCGCCGGGGCAGACCTGGCCGATCTCATGGTTGACTACGAAACCGGTGGACCTGACCTCCATCGGGTCATCGGAGAACGGTTCAACCCCATGGCTGAAGCATTGGCTGAGGCCCCGTTACCCACCATCGCCGCCATCAACGGGGTGGCCGCAGGAGCCGGAGTCGGCCTGGCGCTCGTCTGCGATTTGAGAGTCATGGCGGTCGAGTCCTACTTCCTCTCGGCGTTCATAGGCCTGGGACTGGTACCCGACACCGGGTCGACCTGGCTACTCGTACATCATCTTGGCCTCTCGCGGGCAATCGAGTTCACGGTCACCAACCGGCGACTAGGTTCAGCCGAGGCAGTCGATCTTGGTTTGGCCCATCGCACTACTTCAGCGGCCGAGGTTGTCGGCGAGGCGGTGGCTTGGGCCAACCAGCTGGCTTCGGGGCCTACCGCCGCTTACGGAGCCAATCGCGGCATCCTCATGAGGGCGGCGGCCCAATCCTTTGCCGACGCCCTTGCCGACGAACGCGCCGTTCAAGGAAGGCTGGGACGGACCTCGGCCCATCTCGAAGGAATGCGGGCATTCCTGGAGAAGCGCACTCCCGACTTTCGCCGCCACATCTGAACTATCAGGTCCCGTTCAACCTGGCCGCCCACCGAGCCCACATTCGTCGTACCGCCCCCAGAAGACGAACGGTGAGCCACACCCCCAGCACGGCGAGGATGACGACGAGCACAATCGCAATCAACGGATAGGAGACAGCAAGGGCGACCAGTCCGGCCACCAACCCGTCCTCAAACAGCGAAAGAAAGATATTCGAGAACGGCTCCGGTGACGTATTGACTGCAGCACGGGTCGTCGCTTTGGCGGAGTGCGAGCCAAGCGCCAGAGAACCGGCGATCACGGCTCCGACGGCGGCCGCGATCGAACTGGACTCGCCGGCGATCACATAGCCGAGGGCGGCCGCTCCCAAGGGCCTGACTGCGGTGTGCAAAGCGTCCCACACGTTGTCGAGGTACGGAATCTTGTCAGCCGCGAACTCGATCAAGTACAGGACGCCCGAGACGATGAGCACATCGGTTCGCTGTAACACCATCGGCACGTCAACCCATCCGGCCCTTCCGCCCAAGCCAAGGATGAGCGTCACCAGATAGATGTTGAGTCCCGCGGCCCAGCCCGAACCAGCAATCAGGCCCAGCGTCTCGAGCATCAGTCCCTCACTACGTAGATCGTCACCGAGATGGTGCCACCCTCGCCGCCCCCCCAGCCGATGCCAATCGCGGTGTTGAGCCACGCCAGGTCTTCGTTGCCCGTCTGAAACGTGATCAACTCCTGAGGCATCGCTTCGGTGGGGCTCTTCACGATCGAAACACCACTCCCGCGATACGCCACGGTCTCCCTTTTCTCACCGATGGTGGCCCGGATCTCAAGATCCATATGGCTGTCAGAGCGCACGGTCACATAGTCGACCCCCTTGACAGGCCTCTCCCCTTCCCAATGGGAACTGGTGGCTGTGCCCTCGAACGGGAAGTCAATGCGAGCGCCTTGGGGCATCTTGCCTAGCATCCGCGGGGTCATGATGGCCGTAATGCGGCAGAACTCTTCGAGGGTGGGCATCAAGCTTCCTTTCTAGGTGGCGTCAGCTTGCACGTCGATACGATGACTATATGGAAGTCCTTGCAGGTGTCGCCGTCGCTGCTGTCGCCTTCCTCCACATCGTCTTTCTTGTCATGGAGATGTTTCTGTGGACCAAGCCCGTCGGATTGCGCTCCTTCCGCCTCGATGCCGAAAGAGCCCGGATCACCGCCACCCTCGCTGCCAATCAAGGGCTCTACAACGGCTTTCTTGCCGCGGGTCTCATCTGGAGCTTCATCGCCACCGACCAGCGGTGGCCGATCAGGCTCTTCTTTCTGAGCTGTGTGATCATCGCCGGTCTGTTTGGGGCGGTCACGGTGGGCAGACCGATTCTGTGGGTGCAGGCGTTACCGGGTGTAGTCGCCCTAATCCTCGCCTACCTGGCTAGATGATTCACTGATCTCGTCGAGTGCCGCCAGGAACCGCTCGTTCTCCTCAGGTGCTCCGATCGTGACCCGGATCCATTCATCCCCCATCGGACGCGCGATCACTCCTTGAGCAAGAAGTGCTTCGTATGCATGCGACTTGATGTACACGAAGTTTGCCTGCGAGGGGACGTAGACAACCTCCCGGGCCGCCAGTTCCTTCTCTAGCCGGGTCCGCTCCTCACTATTGAGCCGGGCTCTCTGCTGAACCTGTTGGGGATACTTGAGTGCCGTAATGGCAGCGACCTGGGCGAGGGCGTTGACCGTGAACGGGGCCTGGGCCCGGCGCAAGTCCAAAAGCGTCTGGCTTTGACCCACTGCATAGCCGACCCGCAGGCCGGCGAGTCCGTACACCTTGGAGAAGGTCCTGGTCACCACCACGTTGGGTCGGAGCAGCGCTTCTGGGATCGCGGTCCGATAGTCGGCGGCGGTGACATACTCGTGATAGGCCTCGTCTATGACCACCAGGACGCGTTCTGGAACCTGTTCGATAAATCGGACGACAGCGTCAGCCGGCACGTGGGTGCCGGTCGGGTTGTTGGGGTTACATACGTAGCAGACCGTCGTCTCGGGCCGGATCGCACTCAGCATCGCCTCCAGGTCATGCGTCTGCTGACTCAGGGGAACCTCGATCCCCTCGGCGCCAGCCAACGCGGTCGCCATTCGGTAGATAATGAAGGACGGCCAGGCGTACACCGCTGAGGTCCCTGCCCCACCCACCGACAGAGCTATGACTATCAATAGTTCCGAGCTTCCGCCACCAAACATGAGCTGATCTGGAGCCACTCCCAGGCTCACGCTCATCGCCTTGGCGAGGTCGTGCCAGTCGTTGTCGGGGTATCGATTGACCCCGCCGGCGGCGGCCGTGACCGCCTCGATCACCTCAGGAAAAGGACCGACGGGACTTTCGTTGGAAGCGAGCTTTATCAACCGGGCAGGGTCAATTCCAAGATCGCGGGCCACCTCTTCAATGGGCCGGCCTGCCTGGTAGGGCGAGAGGGCCGCCGCCCCTGTGCGAAAAGCGGGCACCGACCGAGCGTAACCTGGAGGCCGCTTTTACGCTCAACTTTGGGAGGCTTTGCGACCGATAAGTGATCACGAACGAGCCGGATCGCCCGGCCACCGCCCCTCTCTTCCGCTAGACCCGCCGTCAGGGCGGGTCTTGTCGTGAAGTGCGACCAGATCGCACCCGTGGCAGACTCCGAAATGTGGAGCCATACCCCGCTCGTCAGGTTCTCGCCCCTGACGGAACAGCTTCGGGAGCCATCCCCGACCTGGCACCCGAGCTCTTTTGGGACATGTACCGGTTAATGGTGCTCTCGAGGGAGTTCGACCGAAGGATGCTGGCTCTGCAACGCCAGGGCAGGGTTGGCACCTACGCCATGTTGGAAGGCCAGGAGGCTGTCCAGATAGGATCTGCTCTGGCCCTCCGCGACCACGACTTCGTCTTCCCCTCTTATCGAGAGCACGGGGTCCAGCTTGCGCATGGGGTTCCGGTTGACGTCGTCATGGCCTACTGGAGAGGACTTCCCAACAAGGACTGGGACGTGTTGAGGTATCGCACGGGGATCGTCACCGTCCCCATCGCCAGCCAACTCCCCCACGCCGTCGGGTTCTCCTACGTGACCAAGCTCCGAGGCGAGGACACTGTCACCGCCGTCTACTTCGGCGACGGCGCTACGTCGGAGGTCGATTTCCACTCGGGCATGAACTTTGCAGGAGTGTGGGCAACGCCCACCGTCTTCATCTGCGCCAACAACCTCTACGCCATCTCGGTTCCCTACGAGAAGCAGACGGCCTCCGCAACCATCGCCCAGAAGGCAGAGGCGTATGGTTTCCCGGGTCTCCGAGTTGATGGCATGGACGTGTTGGCCATGTATGAGGCGACCAGGGAAGCGGTGGAACGAGCCCGGGCCGGATTAGGCCCGACATTGATCGAAGCGCTGACATATCGATTCGGGCCGCATGCGACCGCCGATGATGCCCGTCGATATCGCAGCGCCGAAGAGGAAGAGTCATGGCGCCAACGAGACCCCATTCTCCGCATGCGCCGCTTTCTCGAGAAGCGAGACCAATGGGACGAGCAGGCCGAACAGAAGGTGGCGATGGAGGTAGCCGACCAGCTTGAGGCGGCGATCACCGAGATCGAATCACGCCCCCTTCCCACGCGGGATGACGCCATCCGTCATGCGTTTGCCCGGATCCCCGCGCACGTGGTCGACCAACTCCATGCCATGCAGGCCGCCAACAACGAACACCCAACGGAGTTCTCGAGCGCCGAGGTGTGGATTCCCGGAGTCGATGACCTACCTGACGGTCCCACCGAATCGTTAACGATGGCTGAGGCCATAACCGCCGCTCTCCACCAGGGCATGGAACGCGACGAGCGCGTCATCGTTCTTGGCGAAGATGTCGGGCTCTCCGGGGGCGTCTTCCGAATCACTGAAGGGCTCCAGGAGAAGTTTGGCGAAAGCCGCGTGATCGACACGCCCCTCAACGAATCCGGGATCGTCGGCAGTGCCATCGGCATGGCGCTGGCGGGAGCCCGACCGGTGGCAGAGATCCAGTTCGATGGCTTCGTCTATCCAGCCTTTGACCAGATCGTCAGCCATCTCGGACGTTTTAGGTATCGCACCCGGGGTGGAGTGGGCCTGCCGGTGGTGGTCCGCTTTCCCAGCGGAGCCGGCATCGCCGCCCATGAGCACCATTGCGACTCGCCGGAGGCCTATTTCGTCCACGCTCCCGGTCTGGTGGTGATCTGCCCATCCTCCGCGATCGACGCCAAAGGGCTCCTGGCGGCCGCCCTCGAGAGCGAGGATCCGGTGATCTTCCTCGAGCCCAAGGTTCTCTACAGGGCGGGACGGGAGGACGTTCCCATCGAGCATTTCACTCTTCCCATAGGTCGAGCCCGCAAACGCACCGTCGGCACCGACCTGACCCTGGTCACCTACGGAGGAATGGTGCCAGTCTGTCTGCAGGCGGCCAGCAGTTCGGGTTTGTCAATCGAAGTCATCGACCTACGCACCCTGTTCCCCTGGGACCGTGACACGGTTCTCGAGTCGGTCGAAAAGACCGGGCGGCTCCTCCTCGTACAGGAGCCACATCTCACTGCCGGGGTGGCAGCCGAAATCGCTGCCGTCGTGGCCGAGAAAGCGATGTATTCCCTCAAGGGACCCCTCGTCCGGGTCGGCGGTTATGACACCCCCTGGCCCCAGTTCGCCATTGAACGTCACGCCTTGATCAACCCGGCCAGGGTGGAAGCCGCCATCCGCGAGGCAATGGCGGGTTGAGGATCGTTCAGATTGGTCGGCGCCGGCGGCTGAGCAGCCAGGCACCGGCCAGGACCGCCAGACCAGCCGCACCGAGACCTACCGCCTGCCAGTCAAAGGAGGATCCATCCGCGGCCGCAGATCCTCCCGGGGTAGGGGGAGTGCCGGGACCGAGGGCGTTGAGAGCGGTATCGGCATCTGTGACCGAACAGAGGCTGGAGCTGAGTTGACCACCTTCATCGGTGGCGAACACCGCTAAACGGGTGCCGATGTTGGCGTCGATACCGCAGGCGGCACTGTTGTCGGCAGTGAGGATCTGCACCTCGGCGGGGACCTCCCCGGCCAGTACGGCTTCCACCTCAAAGGTGAGCAAATGTTGCGCGCCCAATGGTCCCTGGGCCGCCGGGGCAACTCCGGTCATGGTGCCAACGAAGGCGGTGGGACCAAACTCGAGCATTTGTTGGGGCTCGGCGGCCATACAGCTACACCCGTAGGCCGGTCCGGCGAACACCAGGAAAGCGGAGGTGAGGACGAGCAGGGGTAGAAGTCGCTTCATGGCCATCAGACGTCCCCGTCCGGCAATCGGTTCCTACCCTCTCGGCTTCGCATGACCGACCTCTTCCACTCGCTGGCCGCTCCATTTCAGCTGCCAGGAGACAATGGCGAGGCAGTGGTAGCGATCCACGGATTCACCGGAATCCCTGGTCATTGGCGACTGGCCGCGGAGGTGCTCAACCAGCACGGCTACACGGTCATAGCTCCGCTTCTGCCCGGACACGGCACCTCGGTGTCTGACATGGAGCGACACGGAGCTGCCGACTGGCTGCGAGCGGTGGTTGACGCCGCCGTTTCGGTAAAAGGTCACCGCCGGGTGCACCTGGCCGGCCTCTCGCTGGGAGGGCTCCTGGCGATCCTGGCGGCGGGACCCACCAATGCCGCCACCATTTCCACCATCAGCGCCCCACTCAGATTCCGGCACAAGTCGATCTATCTCGCACCGCTCCTGCATCACTTTCGTCCGTATACGCCGTGGCCGCCGTCGCCTCCCCCTAGCGAACTTGAGACCGCCGAGCTGCTTCTCACATATCCCGGGTTTCCCACCAAGAAAGCAGCCGATCTGTTGGTAGTCGCACGCCATGCACGCAAGGCCGCCAGACGGCTACGACGACCTGGTCTCGTTGTGCACTCGGCTGTGGACGAGACCGCCGATCCACGCAGTGGGATCAAACTCGCCCGCCTTCTCGGCCCGGGGACGCAGACTCTCTGGCTCACCAGCTCCGGACACAATGCCCTCCTCGACAAAGAGAGGGATCTGATCTACACCGCTCTTCTAAATCGGATCGCCACGTGAGGTACAACCGTCCGATCGTCACTGTGTTCGGATCGTCCGTTTCTACCGAAGGTGACGACGAGTACGAAGCCGCCAGGTGGTTAGGGGCTGAGCTCGGGCAAAGGGGATGGGGAGTCGCCACCGGTGGTTATGGCGGAACCATGGAAGCGGTCTCGGCGGGGGCGGCCGCCGCGGGCGCAGTTGTGATCGGGGTGACAGTTCCGGATCTCTTCACGGATCGCACCGGACCGAACCGATTCGTGGCTGAGGAGATCGTCTCTCCGTCGCTCGGCGACCGCATCCAGCGGCTCCTCGATCTTGGAGACCACTGGGTGGCGCTGCCCGGAAGCATCGGTACCGCTGCGGAGCTTGTGATCGCCTGGAACCATGCCTACATATCAACTCGAACCTCGCAAAGAGCTCGCCTGCCCATTGCGGTGGGAACCGCCTGGCGTTCCCTGGCGGACCTGCTTTCGGCCCAGGCAGGAGCCGAACCTCGATTGATCAGGTGCGTAGCAAGCGTTGGTGAGATCCCGGAGCTGATCGGTCCAGTTTCCAGATGGCCGGCAACGCAATAAGCTGAACTCCCTTGGGACCACGACTGGACTCAACGATCCGCGCCTCCGGAGGGCTTGTGCTTCGTCCTTCTTCGGAGGGACCCGAGGTGTTAGTTGTGCACC
>JAICND010000289.1 GCA_025929005.1 Acidimicrobiia bacterium | reverse complement strand
CGAGATCGTCGAGGGGGCCCGGCTTGGCGAGGATCCCCGGATCGACATGGACCTTGCCAACATCATGCATGATGCCCACCAGGCCGAGACGCTCGACGTCGTCTTGACGGAGGTCCATGGTCCGGCCGAGCGCCATCGCCAGGCCGCTCACTCGGTGAACGTGGCCGTAGAGGTCTTCGACCACACTTTGCATTGCCAGCAGGAGACTTTCGTCCATAGTTCAGTTATCCACGGGGAAGGCGGAACTAGCAGGTTGGCCGACCTGGGCGCCGGTCCCAATGGGCCGTTGGTCCCTGTTCGCCCTGTCATACCCATCTAAAATGGTTATACCCATCTAAATGGTCATACCCATCTAAATGGTCATACCCATCCAACCTTGGCAGCCGCCTTGACCATCGCCGAGGAGCGGGAGGCATCGACGGGCCCCGTTGCCCGGCCGTCAACCTTGAGGGACGTCCCCACGATGGCACCGTTGGCTGCCCGGGCGAGGAGAGCGAGGTTGGAGGGAGTTGCTCCCGATCCGATGAGGATGTGAGCCTCAGGCACGGCCTTTCGCAAACGTATGGCGTGCTCAAGGTTCGGCTCGGCTCCGGTTCCGTGCCCCGAGACGATGAGCGCATCGGCTCCGCCTCGTTCCCACGTGTCGAGGCCAGCCTGCTCGATCTTCAATCCTTGGGGAGGTGAGGCGTGCTTGACGAGGACATCGGCGAGGATGAGCGTATTGGCGCAGAGGCGGAGCCTTTCACGGACGACCTGCGCCGCCTTGCCTTCGATGGTGCCCTGATCGGTGAACATCGTCCCGGTGAGGACGTTGACGCGTATGTAGGCGGCGTCGGTCACGGCCGCGATGCCGAGCGCGGCGATGGCGTCGTTGCGGAGGACGTTGACACCGACCGGAATGGACACCGCCGCCTGGACGGCTTTCACGGCCGCGGTGATTCCTGCGATCGTCACGGGTGGGACGTTGTCCGGATAGAACGGGTCGTCGCCAAAGTTTTCGACCATCAGCCCGCCAAATCCGGCTTCTTCAAGTGCCATGGCGTCGGCGGTCGCTCGCTCGAGGACTTGATCTGTCTTGCCGTTAAATCGGGGGGATCCTGGCAGTGGCAGGAGATGGACCATCCCGATCAGGGATGGTGGGTTCATACGTCGGCGTGAACTACTTCCAAAGCCAGTTCTGCTTGTTCGCCAATGGCTTTCAGGTTTTTGGCGTCCTTGCGCTTGATGCGGCGTACCGCCAACCGGGCGAACTCACCAGCGGGGCCTTTGATCACTTGGTCGGTGTCGGCCGGCCCGTAAACCCACTTGGCATAGCCCGGGCCCATCACTTCGACCCTGATCGGTGTGTAATCCATGTCGGCCATCTTGAAGGCGTACGGCAGCGTCTTCCATCCGAGGAAGCAAATGTGACGCAGCCGGGGAGTGTCTTCGATCGGATGTTTCATGGCGGCGTAGATGTCGAGTCCGTGCGCCCAGGTTTCGAGCAACCGGACGGTGGCGAAGGTCCGTGCCTTCATCGAGCCGGCAATCCAATCGACGCGCTCGTCGGCATCCATGCGGGAAAGCGGCTCGACCACCTTGGCGCGGCCGCCCCGCCACCACTCGATGACGTCCTGATAGCGCATCTTGCGGCCTCGCTTGACGGCCTCCTGGCGCAGGGAGTCGAGGTCAGAGGCGGTCTTGTAGACCTCCAGCCGAACTCCACCGTTGAGGGCGTCCGCGGCCAACTCGGCGGAGTCGGCGAGGTGACTTATCGTGTCTCGAACCGACCAGCCTTTGGTGGGGGTGGGTCGATCCCATTCTTTGGGTCCGAGGCGCTGGAGGAACTGATCCAGAAACTGCTGCTCGGCCACCAGGTCGGACAGGATTTCGCGCACCGGCCCATGGTAATAGCTCCCAGCAAACTGAAATTCGGGGTGACTAGTCAGGCGTCGGAGTTGGTATCGACCTCCCAGGGATAGAGTGATGCCGGTGGGTTGGGAGATCAAGAAGGGGATGCTGAAGCTGGTGGCAATGATGGCGGTGCTCGCCGCGTGTGCGCCAGTTGCTACATCGTCACCTACCGCAGGGCCGGGGGAGGAAACTCCTGCTGTCACTGACACCTCGCCTACTGAGTCCGCACGTGCCCAATCGGCGGCGGGCTGTTCGGATCCGGCCGGTGTTGGGTGGGAGGTACAGGCGACGAGTGAGCCAGTCCGTCTTCTGGAACTCGACAATGGGATCACCGTTGACATGGTCGAGTATCCATTGCCTGAGTACGAGGCCAAGACATGGTCACAGTGGGGACAGGGAGCCATTGGAGCGGACGGATCGTTCCTCTCGGCCGTAGGCGACCATCGCGGTCCTGACGGCAACTCGTTCTTCTACGCATACAACCCCCAGACATCGACGATGACACGCTTCGCTGACGTGCTCTCTCTCGTTGACCACCGCCCCGGCGACTTCGGCTACGGCAAGGTCCACGCTCAGATGGTGATCGGTTCATGCGGGAACGTATACGCCCACACGTACTGGGGCACTCGCCGCGAACTTGAATCCCAGAGCTACCACGGTGATCTGCTGCTTCGGATCGATCCAGAGACGATTGAGGTGATCGGGGTCACCGCCGAAGGTCGGGGCACAGCATCGATGGCTGGCAACTCCGATGGCACCTTGTTGTTCTTGGAAACGGTGGAACCTGAGGAGAAGATCCCCGAGCTTGTCGTCTATGACGTCGTGGCGCGGCGCCCGGTTGCGGCTTTGACCGAACCACACATCGGGAACCGAGCCCTTGCAGTGGGCGGCGACGATCGGGTCTACTTCTCAGCCAGCGACTCGCGATTGTCGGTCTACGACCATGCAGGCGGCACCGTCGCTGATATCGGTGATTCCATACCCGGTGAATTCCTGCGTGCTGCAACGCCACCTCGAGCGGATGGCTCGATAGTGGGAGTCACCCGGGATCCCGACGAGTTCTTCATCCTCAACGCAGATGGCAGTGTCGACCCGCTGGGCAGCGCCGCTGGCTACACGGCCTCATTGGCGATGTCAGAAGATGGTCAACACGTCTATTACGTGCCCGGGGCTCACGGCAATTCGGGACACTTGGGGACTCCGGTGATTCAACTCGATATCGAGACCGGCGAGCAATCAACCCTGGTCGAGCTGTTCGATGCCGCCCAGGACCTTTTTGGTGTCCGCCTTGGGGGCTCT
>JAICND010000452.1 GCA_025929005.1 Acidimicrobiia bacterium | reverse complement strand
TCCAGAGAGTTCACCGGGTATCTCCAGGTACTCCGGCACCTCGGTCCGACCGGATCTGGTCGAGTCGTTGTGCCAGTGCACCCGGAAGAGGTTGGCGGGATGTGCCTCGTCGGGGTCTACCCCCTTCACGATCGAGTGATCAACCGTTTCCGGATCAGCCAGTTCGGCGAAGCGCGGCAGGCGGATGCCTCGCTGGCGGAAGCGCTCCACCGTCCGGTCTAGGGCTGCCTCGTCGACAACACGGTCGTACAACCCGAGGTCGCTCATGTCCCCAAGTTAACGATTCATATACTCGCCAGAGGTGGGCATGCGCATCCTCTTTGCCGACGCGTTCGAGCAGTCAGGCCTCGATCTTCTTAGCGAACGCGGACACGAGATCGACTATCGACCCCAACTCCAGACCGAAGATCTCGCTGACGCCGTGGTCGATGTTGACGTCCTGGTGGTTCGGTCAACCCGAGTCGATGCCGACACCTTCGCTCGGGAGGGTCCATTGGGCCTGGTGATTCGAGCCGGGGCCGGGACCAACACGATCGACACTGCCGCCGCGGCCCAGCACGGCGTATTCGTGGCGAATGTCCCCGGAAAGAACGCGGTAGCCGTCGCCGAGTTGACTCTGGGTCTCATCCTCGCTCTCGATCGGCGGATCCCCGACAACGTCCATGACGCTCGGGCGGGTCGCTGGAACAAGAAGCGATACTCAGAGGCCGACGGTCTTCTCGGGAAGACCATCGGGATTGTCGGTCTCGGTCCCATCGGCCTCTCCGTGATGGAACGGGCAGCCGCTTTCGGCATGAAGCCGTTGGTGATCGACAAGCCCCGAAGCCCTGAGGTCGAGCAGAAACTCACAGCGGCGGGCGCCACGGTGGCCTCCGACCTCAACACGCTGGTCGCCAATGCCGACATCGTCACGTTCCACCTGCCGGCCGATCCCAGTACCAGAGGAATAGTCGACAGGGCTCTTCTCGACCTGATGCGTCCAGGCACCTGGATCATCAATACGAGCCGTGGGGACATAATCGACGAGGCTGCCCTGATTGCTGCGATCGAGGCGAAAGGACTGCGGGTCGCGATCGATGTTTTCGCAGATGAGCCCGCGGGAGGCGCCGGCCACTTCGACTCCGCTCTCGCCCGTCATTCAGGCGTCTATACCACTCATCACATCGGCGCCTCCACGATGCAGGCACAAGAGGCGATTGCGTCGGAAGTCGTTGCGATGATCATCGACTTCGAGAGAGGGGCGGTCCGCAACGTCGTAAATCTGACCCCGCCGCCGCCAATAGGTTCGATCCTGACCGTTCGCCACTTCGACCGGGTGGGGGTGCTTTCCGCCGTCCTGGAAGCGCTCAAGGAAGCCGGCCTCAATGTCCAGGAGATGCAGAACAAAGTGTTCGCGGGAGCGGGAGCAGCGGTGGCGAGCATTCAGGTCGAAGGCCAGGTCCCCCAGTCAGCCCGGGCCAAAGTGGCCGCCAATCCCGATGTGATCCACATCTCGGTACGGCCTGTCAGTCCGTGACCGACTGGTTGTTGCCGGTCGAAGCTGGTCTGGTGCGGCCCGACCTGGCGGTCGAGGTGATCAGCCCTCCCTACGACCTGCTGACCGGTCAAGAGCGAGCGGCCTACGCCGCACGGGTTCCTCGCAGCTTCCTCAATGGCACTCCGTCCTCGGAGTCGGCGGATCCCGAAGAAGATGCCGCCCAGCGCCGAGAGATGGCCAGTCGTTACATGTCGGCGCGTTTGGCCGAGTCGGCGTGGCGTTCAATGCCGGCGGCGTTCTTTATCTACCGCATAAGTAGTGATGGTCACACCCAAACCGGAGTCGTCGGCGACGTTCCCGCCACTGCCTTTCCGAGTGTCGTGCGGCCTCATGAGGACACCCGCCCGACCCGGGTGGCCGATCTCGTCGACTATCTGGATCGGGTCAGCTTTGGTTCATCTCCAGTCGGTCTCACCTACCGACGCGTGCCCGAAATCGACGAGGTTGTCCAGACGTTGACCACGGAAGAGCCTGACCTTGATGTCGTTCTCGAGGACGGTGATCACCATACGGTCTGGGCAGTTACCGAAGCCGGACCAAGGTCCAGT
>JAICND010000393.1 GCA_025929005.1 Acidimicrobiia bacterium | reverse complement strand
TCGACTTCATCGTCGGATACCCGGACGCCGGAATTGGCCTCGCCGGTGCCGTCGCCGAAGCCGAAGCCGCAGGGATTCCATATGTCTCGTTTTCGGCGGGTTATGTCGGACTCCCCGACCAGGCAGGCGCCCTGACCCCCGGTGAGGACTACCTCACTGTGGTCGGCGAGAATCTGTGTGACCTCGGCGAGAGCTTCTCTGAGATCCTGAATACCGGTGTGGGCTCGGGCAAGGTGGCGTTGCTCGGCGGTACACCGAACAACGCCCTGACGCTCGGCTGGCAACGGTGCACGGTCTCGTCACTGAGCGGACCCCAATTAGTCAATCCGCCGGCCAACCAGGACACCACGGCTGGAGATACCAGCTGGTTCCCCCCGATCATCCCGGACGTGTTCCGTGGGTTGTTGACGGCCGACCCTGACATCGCCGGTTATGCCTACGAGTACGCCGACGGTGTTTATATCGGTCTCCAGGTCTACGAGGAACTGGGGATTCCGGTGCAGAACCTGACTTTGGCTTTGCGGACCGACGAACAGACTCTGTTCTGTGACTGGGCGGAGCGCAACGAGCCGACTTACAACATCTGGTACTCCGCCGGTGGCAACTTCCAGTCACGAACCGGGGTGACGGCGGCAGTGATGTCAATAAAGGGTGCGGAGATTCCCCCCATCATCACCGTTCCACATGTCATGCGCCAAGTGACCGCCGCCGACTGCGACCCCGACCGAGTGGACCCACTCGTCTCGGGCACTTCGCTGGTCCCCGACGAGGTGCTAGCCGCGATGTTCGCTGGCTGATGACCATTAGCAGTCCCGAGGAGAATTCGACAACCGGGGAACTGGTCCTTGAATTGACGGGAGTCTCCCGACAATTCGGGGCAGTGCGAGCGCTCACCGACGTCAGCTTCGATTGTCGGGCCGGCGAGGTCCACGCCCTCGTCGGCGAGAACGGCTCTGGAAAGTCGACTCTCCTCGGGATTGCATCGGGTTTTGTCGACCCCGATCTGGGCATCGTCCGGATCGGGGGCAAACCCTTACGCCGGGACTCTCCGGCTTTGGCCCGAAAGCTGGGACTGGCAATGGCTTACCAGGACACGTCATCGATCCAGCCTGAACCAGTCAAGAACAACCTCTACCTCACCGCCCCTCCCGACCAGCGTCCCCCGTTCTGGCGGAGGAAGAAATGGGCCCGCGAACTGCTCGCCTCCTTCGACCTCGACCTCGAGCTCTTCCCGGACGCACCAGCCGGATTCCTCACGCTGGCTGAACGCCAGCTGTTCGAGGTAGCCAAGGCTCTCGCCACCAATCCCAAGGTGCTGCTGCTCGACGAGCCGACCACCGCTTTAGGCCCCGACGAAGTCGAGGCGCTTCATCGCACCGTCAGGGCCTGTCGCCAACGCGGGATGGGAGTGGTCTACGTCAGTCATCGCCTTCCCGAGGTCCTCGAGATTGCCGATCGGATCACCGTCCTTCGTGACGGGCGCAACCAGGGCACTTTCAACGCCAGCGCTACCTCCGAAACCCAGCTGGTTGAGCTGATAGTGGGCCGCCCTATCGAATCCGCCTTCCCACCGGCGGCTCCCCAAACTGCAGCTAGGGAGGAGGTCCTCGCAGTCGATGGGCTTCAGGGACAATCGTTTGGGCCGGTCAGCTTCATACTCGTAAGTGGCGAGATCGTGGGCATCGCCGGGGCCGAAGGCAACGGCCAAGCACAGCTATTCGATTGCCTCTCCGGACGGGTCCCACCCAAAGCGGGACGGGTGGTTTGTGATGGAGTCGAACTCAATCTCATATCGACCCACGAGGCGATTGCATCTGGCTTGATGCTTCTCCCCGGGGATCGCAAACGCGAAGCGCTCATGCCCGTCCTAGGGGTAAGGGTCAATGCCACCATCCAATCGCTTCGTAATTTCGGTCTGCTGGGTCTCCTGAATCGGCGAGCCGAGCGAAAGGCGGTTGGTGGTCTTGTCGAGCAACTGGAGATCCGCACGCCATCTCTCGATCAGCCGGTCGAGTTTCTGTCGGGGGGTAATCAACAGAAGGTCTCGGTATCGCGCACTTACCTTAAGAAGCCCTCTGTGATCTTGGCCTACGAGCCCACCCAGGGTGTCGATGTCGGTTCCCGATTCGACATCTACCGCGCACTCCGAGCCCGCACCGACTCCGGGGCCACTCTGCTGGTGAAGTCAAGTGATCCCATCGAGCTCTCCGGCCTGTGCGACCGTGTCCTAGTTATGTCACGAGGAACGATCGTGGAGGAAATACCTGGAGACGAACTAGATGAGCGGCGCATTACCGAGGCCATTGTGCGGGGCCCGGGCCTTTCCAGGGCTGGCCGCTCGCCTCTCGGAGTGGCGATGCCCAAGAGCCGGGCACGAGGGAGCTCTCGGTGACGACCCGCGCCGACGACACAAGACGAATCGTCCGCAAGTTCATCCGTGACGCCCGTGACATCAACAAATGGCGCAAGATCGTCAGGGTCCGGCTCTGGATGCCGGTGGCACTTCAGCTGCTGTTGTTGAGCGCCCTCATCTGGTACACGAATTCCCGG
>JAICND010000128.1 GCA_025929005.1 Acidimicrobiia bacterium | reverse complement strand
TGCCGTCGGGCCGGGTGTCGTCGGGCCGGTCGTCGTCGGGCCAGTTGTCGTCGAAATGGTGGTAGCGGCCGCCTGGGTTGGCCTGCCAGAACTCGAGAAGGGCGTCTTCGATCGGGACGCGGGCGCCGTCGAGGACCCGGCCTGTAACCATGATCCGCTCACCGCCCTCGGCCGGGCTAGCAATCACGTTTTGGCCGGTCCCGCCGAGGCGCATCGAAAAGAATGGTCCAACGGTCTGCGAAGGAGTCTGGCCGAGTTTGCGGCTCACTCCTCGGTTTCCTCCTCCGGAGTGCGCAGCTCGCCCCGGAGGACGAGGTCGAAATGGTATCCAAGCGCCCAGTTCTCAACGGTGAGGTCGTGGTCGTAGTGGCTGATCAGCCGGTGCCGGGCGTGTTCGGGGACGGAGTTGAAGATGGGGTCGAGGGGCAGTAGGGGATCGCCCTCGAAGTACATCTGGGTCACCAGGCGGCTGCCGAGGGCGGGACCAAGAATCGAGAAGTGGATGTGGGCCGGGCGCCAAGCGTTGGGATGGTTAGCCCATGGATAGGGCCCCGGTTTGATGGTGATGAACCGATACTCTCCCCGTTCATTGGCTCGGCATTGGCCAACCCCGATGAAGTTGGGGTCAAGCGGTGCCGGGAAGGCGGTCTCCCGCCAGTGGGCGTACCGTCCGGAGGCGTTGGCTTGCCAGATCTCCAGGATCGTCCCCGGGACTCCTCGCCCGTTCTCGTCAAGGACACGGCCATTGACGATGATCCGCTCCCCGATGGCCTCGCCTCCGGTGCCGGCGTTGGTGGTGAGATCGGCGTCTTCTTCGACGATCTCCGACCAGACCGGGCCGGGACCAGTGGTTTCAGAAAGTGTCGCCACGATGCTCACGAGATCATGGGTCGGACTCCGCTTGATCGTCGACCTGTAGTCGGGATAAAGGAACGGTGGATGGTCGGCATAGGCCCTTGGTCCGTAATGGCGAATGAGAGGTTCGGTCATGGCGGGTCCTGCTCGTAAATTGACTTGGCGAGCTTGAAAGCCCGGTTGGCGGCGGGGACACCGGCATAGGCGGCGACGTGGAGAAGTACTTCGGCCACCTCTGGCGGTGTCACTCCTGTGTTACGAGCCGCTCTTAGATGCAGTTCAAGCTCCTCGTGGTTAAGGGCGCCCAGGATCGCAATCGTGAGCATGCTCCTTGACTTCAGGTCGAGACCGGGTCGTGTCCAGATCCTGCCCCAGACGTTCTCGGTAATCCATTCCTGAAAACCGCGATCGAGTTCGCTGGTTGCGGCCGTCACCTGGTCGACGTGTTCCGACCCCAGGACCTGGCGTCGGACGGCCATTCCTTCCTCACTCGAGCCCATCGCCTGCCTCCTTGGTGTTTGTCACAGGGAAGGCCCCACATAACTTTCGGCCATGGTCCGGCGCGCGTTCTCGGACGCAGCGAGATATTCGAGTTCGGACAATTGCAGTCTCCGTTCGAAGTCGTGGGCGATGCCGGGGAAGTAATGCATCATCGTTGTCATCCACCAGGAGAAGCGCACGGCCCTCCACACCCGGGAGAGCGCCGTCGCCGAATAGCCGTCGAGTCCCGTCATCGAACCTGTGCGGTAGCGGTCGGCGAGCGCCTCGGCCAGATAGACCACGTCAGAGATGGCGAGGTTGAGCCCCTTGGCGCCGGTGGGGGGAACGACATGGGCTGCGTCACCGGCCAGGAACAGCCGCCCGAAGCTCATCGGCTCTGCTACCCAACTGCGGAGGGGCGTCACAAGCTTTTCGATGGTAGGTGCGGTGACCAGGCGTTCGGAGACAGTGGAGGGCAACCGACTTTTGAGCACTTCCCAGAACCTGTCATCGGGCCAATCTTCAATTCGGTCGTCTGCCGAGCCTTGCACGTAGTACCGGCTCAGCTGTCTGTTCCTCATTGAGCAGAGGGCGAATCCGGTCTCGTGATTGGCGTAGATCAGCTCGTCTGCGACCGGGGGAGTCGGGCTCAGTACCCCCACCCAGACGAAGGGATATGTTCGCTCGAAGCTCTGGACGAGAGATGTGGGTATGTACTCGCGAGTAACGCCATGGGCACCGTCGCAGCCGACCACAAAGTCACACTCCAGCGCGTGCCGTCTCCCCTGCCGGAGGAACGTGACAGTGGAGCGGTCGCCGACAAGCTCGTGGAGCTCAACCTCTTCCGCTTCGTCGACGAGGGGAATGTCGCCGGCGTCGATGGCTTGATAGAGGTCCTTTTGCAGCTCGGTCTGCCCGTAGATGACGACGTACTTGCCGACCAGCCCCATGAAGTCGATGCGGATCAAACGCCCATCGAAGGCAAGGTTCACACCTTCGTGCATGAAGCCTTCCTCATCCATCCTCTTGCCAAGGCCGGCACTCCTCAGAACCTCGGCGCTGCCGTGCTCGATAACCCCGGCACGGACCCGTTCGAGCACGTGTTGGCGGGTTCGCAGCTCGACTATCACACTCTCGATGCCTTCCCGATGGAGGAGGTGTGCGAGCAGCGAGCCAGCCGGGCCCCCTCCGACAATGGCTACCTGCGTGCGTTCTGGGATCTGGCTCATGCTGCCCCGCCGACCCTTGGGTCGCTCCTGTACGCTAGCCGCACGAATGGACGCTCTGCGTACAGGTATGAGGGGACGGTAAGGCGGACCGATGGCGGAGATCACGACCTTGGCCGAGGCCGTAGCTGAGTTCATCCACGACGGCGACGTTATCGCCATGGAGGGGTTCACTCATCTAATCCCTTTCGCCGCTGGCCACGAGGTGATCAGGCAGGGGAGGCGGGATCTCACCCTCTGTCGACTCACCCCCGATCTGATTTACGACCAGTTGATCGGGGCAGGCTGCGTCCGCAAGCTGGTCTTCTCGTGGGGAGGTAACCCGGGTGTGGGTTCGCTCCACCGCTTCCGTGACGCGGTTGAGAACGGATATCCGCGATCATTGGAGATGGAAGAGCACAGCCATGCCGGCATGGCAGCTCGGTACGCCGCCGGCGCCGCCGGGTTGCCGCTCGGAGTGCTGCGGGCCTATGCCGGGACCGATCTCCCGGCCCAGACCAAGAGCATCTCCTCTATTACTTGCCCCTTCACGGGTGAGGAGTTAGCGGCAGTAGCCGCCCTCCGGCCAGACGTCACCGTTATTCACGCGCAGCAGGCGGATTGGAAAGGCAACGTTGCCTTTTGGGGCATAACCGGGGTTCAGAAAGAAGCGGTTCTGGCAGCCCGCCATTCCATCGTCACTGTCGAAGAGGTGGTTGACGAGCTCGTGCCTCACGGACCTAACCATGTGGTCCTTCCGTCTTTTGTGGTGAGCGCGGTGGCACCGGTTCCGCAAGGGTGTCACCCCTCCTACGCCATGGGCTACTCGTCCCGCGAGAACCGCTTTTACCTGGATTGGGATCGAATCTCGGCCGATCGCGGGATATTCGAAGAGTGGCTGCGCCGCTTCGTCTTGGAGACCTCGGATCACATCGAGTACATGGAACTCCTGGACGAGGCCACCGCACAAGTGGGGGAAGCCCGGAACTAGCCATGAGTTCTACCGAGGCGTTCTCCCCTGACGAGGTGATGACCGTCACCGCTGCTCGCCAGCTACGAGACGGTGCGGTCTGCTTTGTTGGGATTGGGCCGCCGAGTGAGGCCGCCAACCTGGCCCATCTCACCCACGCACCCAACCTGGTCCTGATCTACGAATCGGGGACGATCGGGACCAGCCCGAGGGTGTTGCCGCTTTCCATCGGCGATGGTGAACTCGCCGAGACGGCGGTATCGGTCGTAAGTGTCCCCGAGATCTTCTCCTATTGGTTGCAGGGGGGGAGGATCGACGTTGGATTCCTTTCGGCTGCACAGATCGACAGGTACGCCAATCTCAACAGCACTGTCATTGGTCCTTACAAGAGGCCACAGGTGCGTTTGCCAGGGGCGGGCGGAGCACCGGAAATAGCAGCTGCCGTCGGTGAAGTTTTGGTGATGATTCGCCATCATCGCCGCGCCTTTGTGGAACGGGTCGACTTTCTGACTTCGGTAGGGTTTGGCCGTAACGGCGGCGGACGGTCAGGCCTAAAGGGTGCCGGTCCAACCGCGGTCATCACCAACCTGGGAGTGCTTAGACCCGACCAACAAACCAAAGAGCTCATGCTCACCTCGATTCACCCAGGAGTGGCGGTATCGAAGGTGTTGGAGGAGACCGGCTGGAATCTGAAGGTAGCCGATGAGCTGTCCGTCACCCCACCGCCGACGGACCTGGAGCTTGCGACCTTGCGCGACCTGAGGCACCGCACTCGCGAGGCGCATCAGAGCTGGAAGCCTGCTTCCGGTTAGGTCCGGACCAAGGAACCGGCCCGTTTGGCGATAACAGCCGTTGCGTCCAGCAGCTTGGGCAAATAATCGCCGATCATCTGATCAACAGTCGATCGGGAGGCGTGGCAGGAGACGTTGAGGGCAGCCACGACCCGCCCATGATTGTTGACAATGGGAGCAGCGATTGACCGCACCCCGTCCTCGAGTTCCTGATCGACCAGGCACCAGCCCTTGGCACGGGTCTCGTCGATGGTCTCTCTTAGCTGACTCGTGGTGTCGACGGTGCGCGACGTGAGCGGCTTCAGTTGGACCTCGCTCAGATAACGATCGAAGTCCGCTCGGGGCAGGCCAGACAGCAGCACACGACCCATGGAGGTGGCATAGGCCGGAAGGCGAGAGCCCAAAGCCAGGGCGATAGTCATGATCCTCGTCGTCGGTACTCGGGCCACATAGACGATGTCGTGACCGTCGAGCACAGCCATCGACGAGGACTCCCTGATACTTACGACCAATTCCTCCATAACCGGAATGGCGAGATCGGGGAGCCTCAACGCCGATAGATAGGAATAGCCGAGATCGAGGACCTTGGGGAGGAGGACAAACGAGGTGTTCTGCTGCTCGACATAGCCCAGGTTGACGAGGGTGTGGAGTAGCCGCCGGGCGGTCGCCCGGGTCAGACCGGTGCGACGAGCGACTTCGCTCAGTGTGAGCCGTTGGTGCTCGGCGGAAAAAGCGTTGATGACCGCCAAACCGCGCTCCAACGCCCGGACGTGGTCGGCTCTGGTATCCATTCCTTCCAGTCTACGAAAAGTGTACGCAGTGCGAACAGGCGAACCGCGAACCCCGAGTGGAGGCGTCCTTCTGCGGACTGCACGGCGCCAAGAACGGTGTGTTAAACGCTCGGAATCTGCGGTGTGGCGTTCATCGACCGGTAGACCGCGTCGCGCAGTGCGATCTCGCGAGGGTCGTCGAAGAGCCGGAACCCGGTCCGGTTCATTACATAGGCAAAGCCGACGCCAAGGTCTGGATCGCCGAAGCCGAAAGAGCCGCCGCCTCCGGGTGTGCCGAATGCCAACCCCTCGGATGTACCAATTTGGAAACGGGGGAACGGCTTGACGTAGCCGAGTCAAAACAGCGACTCGATTCCAAGCACAACATCCTC
>JAICND010000497.1 GCA_025929005.1 Acidimicrobiia bacterium | reverse complement strand
TTTTCGGCGGCGACGATGAAGGGCACCTCGTTGGCGTAGCCCGCAACCCAATCGATGCGGTTGATCAAGGTCGTGATCTGGGCGTAGTTGCGAACCTCGGAGAGCTTTTCGTAGCCGCGGTGCATGTACCCGATCACCGGCTGGAGATTGTGCGTTCGCTCGCCGTCGACCTGAGCGACCAGACGCAAGACCCCGTGGGTCGACGGGTGCTGGGGCCCGATGTTGAGAGTCATCTCCGGGGTTTCGAGCTCTATCGAGACCGACGCCTCGGAAAGATGCCGGACCAGATCCTGTTCGAGAACCATCAGGCCTCAGGGTTTTCGGTGCTGGGCTCATCCGGACTGGGCTCGTCGTCGTCGCCCTGTCCGGGCATGCCCTCGACATCGACCTTGCCCGGCCACGGCTTCACTTCACGGGAGAGGAGGGGGAAAGACTTCCGCAGCGGGTGGCCGACGAAACCCTCGGGCAGGTAGAGCTTTTTCAATTGCGGGTGGCCCTCGAAATCGATTCCGAACATTTCCGCCGCCTCCCGCTCATGCCAGTTGGCGCCGGCATAAACGTCCACCAGGCTCGGAATCCGGGGCTGGTCTTTGCCAAGGTTGGTGGAGAAGATCACCAGGTTGCCCTCGTCGAGATCGCCTACCGCCGCCATCAGCTCGTACCGCTCTTCGACCTCGGTGCTGAGCTTCTCGCCCTGAGCTACTTCGTTCGACCAATCGATAGCCGAGAGCCAGGAAAAGAACCGGAGCCCGAACTCATCGCGCGCGGCGGTCAGCGAGGTGACCCAGGTGGTCGGATCAACTCTGACCTTGGCGGTCTCGAAGTTGAATTCGGCCTGGCCTCCCACCGAGTTGGCAATGGCGTTGGCCAACTCCGCCAGCGGGGGAAGGGCCGGAGTCTCCTCTTCGGCGGCCGCTTCTTCTGGGGCCTCCGCCTCAGACGGGTTGAGGGTCACGCTGATTCCACTTGGCCTTGATGTCCTCGCCCCGGATCTTCTTCTGCAACAACACGATGCCATCCATCAACGCCTCCGGGCGGGGCGGACACCCGGGCACGTAAACATCGACCGGGATCACCTGGTCGACCCCTTTGGTCACCGAGTAGGAGTCCCAATAGGGGCCACCGCAGTTGGAGCAGGAGCCCATCGAGATGACGTACTTGGGCTCGGGCATCTGGTCGTACAACCGGCGAATCGCAGGCGCCATCTTGTCGGTGACAGTTCCCGCCACCACCATCAGGTCGGCCTGGCGAGGGGAAGCGGGCAGCGGAATGATCCCAAAGCGCATGAAGTCATAACGAGGACCGGAGGCGGCCATCAATTCGATCGCACAACAGGCCAGCCCAAATTGGAATAACCAGAGGGAATAGGAGCGCGACCAGTTGAGGAGCCAGGTGACAGGTTTGGGGGTCCCGAACCTCTGCGCTACTCCCACTTGAGCACTCCCTTGCGGATGGCGTAAACGAGGCCAAGGACCAGGATCACGATGAAGGCCCCGATCTCGACCAGGCCAAACCACCCGAAGCGCCCCGCCTCCAGTGCCCATGGGAAGATGAAGACTGCCTCGACGTCGAAGATGACGAACAACAACCCAAAGATGTAATAGCGGACATAGGTTTGGCTCCAGCCAGTACCCACCGGATCGACCCCGCATTCGTAGGTCGAGGCTTTGGCGGCGCTGGGCTTGTTGGGTCGCAGAATCGAGGCAACCCCCAGCATGATCATCACCAGGAGGGCGCCAAGTCCGGCGAAGAAGCCGACGGTGAGA
>JAICND010000130.1 GCA_025929005.1 Acidimicrobiia bacterium | reverse complement strand
GGTGAGCTTGCGGAAAATCGATGGTTCCTGCGAAAGATACCCCATCCCCAACCGGGCTCGCTTGTACATCGGGACGCGCGTGATGTCCTTGCCCTTGAAAAACACCTTGCCGGTGTTGGGCCGCACGAGTCCCACGATCATGTAAAAACTCGTGGTCTTGCCGGCACCGTTGGGACCGAGCAAGCCGATGAACTCGCCGGTGGGGACGATGAGATCGATGTCAGCGAGAGCACGGACTTCCTTGGTGCCTCGCCGGGCCTTGAACAGCCGGCCCACTCCCTCGGTGCGGATGGCTTCCACGGACCCGAGATTACGGGCTGTCAGGATACGACCACGACGAGTAATCGCCTATGACGAAAACGGACGTCGCCTTGGTTCGCCGTGTGGCTTTCCGGCGCTGCTTTGATTCCGAAGATTCCCTCCCCCCTCGACTCGGTGGAGCGGCTTCTCTCCACGGCCGGTTTGGTGCTCATCGTCCTCGGCATCCTGGCCTTGGGAATCCGCGGTCTGCGCGCTCGTCGGGTTTGAGACACTGTCAATCGGGCCGCCGTCGCAGGTGACTAGGCGTATCGTTGAGTGGTGGAATTCCGCGCATTCCTGTTGGCCGAAATAGTCGGCCTTCCTCAGGCCTGGGAGGACCGGCCCGACGACGTTCCGGTCTGGCTGGGGCTGTGCTCGACTGCCTTCCGTAAGGCGGCGGTGGCATACGATGGGCGCGACTTTCCGCTTGCCGGCGAGCAGTTGGGGGCGGCTTTTGATACATCGGAGCAGGCGGTCCTTGCTGGGATCGACACCCAGCGGCAATTGCTTGGCCTCTCTTGGGCTGGCTCCGATGAATTGTCGGTTCGGATGGCGGTCCACGGCGGCGATGTACACCTCATCGAGGGCCGGTTTGTAGGCCCAGCCCTCACCTTCGGGCTGGATCTCCTCAAGGCCTCCCGCGGCGGTCAAATCCTGGTGTCGTCGAGTGTGGCCAAGGGTCAGATGCTGCCCGGAGGTGCCAGCTTCCGTGATCGGGGCACGATGTGGCTAAGGGAGTCGGCCACGAGCGAGCAGGTGTTTGATGTGGTTCATCCCGATCTACCTTCCAACTTTCCGATCGGCCAGCCGTCCGAAGTGCGGGAATCCACGCTCGATCTCTACCTTCCTCGCGATCGCCGCATCGCCCTGGCGTTGGGCCAGCCGCTCCCCGACCGCACCAGCGGTGCCGTGCTGTTCGCGGACATGTCGAAGTTCTCCTCTCTCACCGCATCACTTCTCGAATCCCTGGGCCCTCAGCGTGGGGCCGAGGAATTGTCCCGTCGCCTCAACTCCGTTTTGGCCACAGTGGTCGGGGAGGTCCATCGATACGGAGGGAGCGTGATCGGGTTTGCGGGTGACGGAGTGACCTGCTGGTTCGACGGCGACAATGGGCGTCGGGCCACCGCCGCAGCCCTGGCGGCACAAGAGGCTTTGGGTAAGGGAGCACCCGTGTCGGTGACGGGGGCCGAACCCTTGCGGGTCAAAATCGTCGTCATCTCCGGCTTGGCTCGCCGCTTCCTGGTCGGCGTACCCCGGATCCAACGTTTTGACGTGCTGGCGGGTGGAATCCTCGATCGTATGGCTGCGGCCGAAAGGTTGGCCCAACCTGGCGATGTTCTCATCGGCAGCGGGATTGTTGGTTGGATTCGCGATCAAGTCGATATCGTCGATTGGCGGCACGACTCGTCCCGGCCCACATCAGAATCGGAATCATTCGCCGTCGTTAGTGGTGTCGCTTCCAAGATCGCTGAGCCGGTCGAGCAGATGACGGTGCCAGCTCTGGCTGAGAGTGTGGCCCGGGGATGGATCAACCCAATCTTGTTCCAGCGAATCGCCAGCGGCGAGGGCGAACTCGTCTCCGAACTGCGACAGGCGGTGACACTGTTCGTGCGGTTCAGCGGAATCCAATATGACTTCGACAATGACGCTGGGACCAAGCTCAACAGCTACATCGAGTGGGTGCAGAAGGCCCTGATTCCCCTGGGCGGCTACATCATGCAGGTGATCGTCGGAGACAAGGGCAGCTATCTATACGCAGTGTTCGGCGCCCCTCTTGCCCAGGAAGACGACTCTCTCCGGGCCTTGCGGGCCGCCGAAAGCCTTATGGACCTGCCACCTTCTCTCGACTTCATCAGTGACACTGCGGCAGGTATCAGCCAGGGCAAAATGCATGCCGGCGTCTTTGGTCGCAGCGACCACAAGACTTACGAAGTCTTGGGCCAGGCCGCCAATGAGGCTGCGGCCCTCATGCAGAGAGCCGATTCGGGGCGTGTACTGGTCTCGCCGTCGGTGGCCGAGGCAGGTGTCCCCCACTATCGGTTCAAACCGGCAGGCACTGCTGACGTTCTGGAGTTGGTAGGGCCTGAACCCGCTGCTCCCGGCCTGATACCAAAAGGAATGGTCCATGCCGACATCGTGGGAAGAGAGAATGAACGACGCCGGCTTCGCGCCTACCTTGATGAGTTGCTGGAGGGACGTACCCAGATGGTGGTCCTCCAGGGACCGTCCGGCATCGGCAAGTCCAGGTTGCTAGTCGATTTGAAGGAGCAGGCGGAGGCTCTTGCCATCCCCACTTTCGCCGGATCAGGCAACGCCATAGACGCCCGGGTACCGCTCCACGTTTGGAAAGACATCTTCGACGGAGTGTTGGGCGTCCGCGCCGGCGACGGGCAGCAGGCGGTGCGCCAAGCCCTCGAACGCCACCTCGCCAATGCGCCCCAGTTGCTGGAGCTGGCACCTCTCCTCAACCCGGTACTCCCAATCGCACTCCCCGAGAACGAACTAACCGGGCGGATACCAGCTGAGGCCCGAAGCGACAACGCTCTCAACGTGATGGTCGGCTCCCTCCTGAGGCCGGTGGGCAACCTTGGGGTGATGTTGATAATCATCGACGACGCCCAATGGCTTGACTCTGCCTCCTGGACCCTCGTGGAAGCAATTCTCCGTCAACATCCCTCACTGTTGATGGTGGTAGCAACCCGACCTCGCGAGCCGTCGGTGGCAGGGGACTCCTCCCCCAGACTTCCGGGCCCAGTTCAGGCATTCATGGAAGGGCGGCCCGAGGCACTGCTGACAATCGAACCTATGGACGATGACGACCTGGTCGAACTGATCAAGCAATACATCGAGGTCGAAGATATCCCCCCAGAGTTGAGCTCGGTGATTCTGGAAAGGGCCGAAGGAAACCCCTTCTTCGCACAGGAGCTAATAGGCACCCTGGTCCAACGCGGTCTCGTGAAGGTTGAGAACGGCGTCTGTCGTCTCCTCGGCCAGCCCGAACAGCTGGCGGCGGCCTTCCCCGAACGAGTGGAATCGTTGCTCATAAGCCGGCTCGATCACTTGCCTCAAGACCATCGAACCACCCTGTTGGTGGCGAGCGTTCTCGGCCGGACTTTCAGCGTGCGAATGCTCGCCGACGTCCATCCCAGTCATCTCGACCAATCGATCCTCCGCGCCCAGCTTGATGATCTGGCGGGCTTCGGGCTGGTGGCACTGGACCAGGAATTGCCCGAGCTCACTTATCGTTTCCGGCACGGACTGACGCATCAGGCAGCCGGTGAGTTGATGTCAAGCACGATGCGGGGTGAGATTCAGGCGAAGGCGGCGGTCTGGATCGAGAGCAATCAAGGCGACAACCTGGCCCAGTACTACCCCACCCTGGCGCGCTATTGGGATGCCGCCGGCGAAATATCGAAGTCGCTGGGATTCTTGGAACTGGCTGCCGAGAACGCCTGGGCGGCGGGCGCTTACCAGGAGGCGATCTCCTTCTACTCGAGAGCCGTGAGCCTGGCCCGCGATGGTCGTCATGTCCCCAAAGAGAAGGCGGCCGTATGGCAACTCCGACTCGGGGAGATCTATGTTCACCATCAGAGCGAGGACGTCACCAAGGGCCGCGAGAATTTGGAAGCCGGCCTTAACGCCCTGGGACTGGCCCCACCCCGAAGCTCACTGGGGATGGTTCTCGGTGTTATCTGGCAGCTGCTCCTCCAATTCTGGTACCGGATGAAAGCTCCCAAAGAGGCGAAACCAGGTGCACCACCCGAGCGGCTCTTGGAGGCATCCCGGGCATACGAACGATTGGTGGAGGTGCATTACATCTCCGGCGAAAACCTCCCCTCGCTTTATGCCTCCCTGCGTGCTCTCAACCTGGCGGAGGCGGCCGGTCCCTCACCCGAGCTGATCCGCGGTTGGGCCACCGCCGGCGCCATTTTCGGGTTTGTGCCCCTGCGAAGACTGACATCGCGTTACCTGGAGCGAGCCTTGCAGGCTTCTGAGTCGGGAGATCCAGCGGCGGCAGCCTGGGCTGCCCTGGTGGCCGGGTTCTATTACTCAGGGGTAGGCGAGTGGCAACGGGCTCAAGGCCTCATGGAGAAGGTGGTGACGATTTCAAGTCAGGTGGGTGACGGCCGCCGGCTCGAAGATGGTTTGTCGAATCTGATGATCCAGGCATATCTGCGTGGGGACATAACCCGCGGGCTGCAGCTGACCGACGAACTGCGTGCGCGGGCGGTCGCCCGTCACGCCGATCGACCGCTCGCCTACTACTTGCAGGGCCGCGCCTACCTCCTCTTGGATCTGAACCGAGCCGAAGAGGCCCGCCAGGCCATCGATCAGCTCGAAGACCTCCAGGGTCGTGACCAACGGTCCGCGGATCAGGCACTGATCAACGACACCTTCGGTCTGATGTCACTCGCCGAGCTGCGCCGAGGCAACCTTCGCAAGGCTCTCACCGCCGCCGAAATGTTGCTGACCCGAATTTCTAAACAGCCCCCCAGCAACTACTCGACTATTGCGGCCTACGCAGCGCCCGCCGAGGTCTATGCCGGGGCCTGGCGATTAGCCCCCTTCGATCGAGACATGCAGCGACAGCTACAAAGAGCTCTCCGCATGTTGAAGCGATATGCCCGTGTGTTTCCCATCGGGCGACCACGCTTGCTCTTGTGGCGAGGCCTCTATGAGGAGCTGCAGGGAAGACGCACTCGGGCCATCGGTACCCTTGAGGAGAGCCTGGCGGAAGCGGTCAGGTTGGGGATGCGTCTTGACGAGATGCGAGCTCTCAAGGAGCTGGCGCGCGTTCTCGGCGACTCCGATGAGGCGGGACGAGGCTACCGGAGCCGAGCTGACGCGATCTTGGCCGACGCGCAAGTCGGGTCAGCCGACAACGCAGCCTGACCGATCGAGCTAGGGAGTTCTGCCACCTTCGGGGACCGAGAAGTGGGAGTGGACGATCTTCCAATCGTCACCGCCAAAGTTCTTCAAGACACAGGTCCACCGGCCCAAGTGGCTCCTGGCCCCAAAGTCGAACCGGCCCTCCATCGAGAGCCAGGCCAGATCGCCTTCAACGTGAATCTCTGGTGAGGGGCTGAAATCCGCCAGCTC
>JAICND010000466.1 GCA_025929005.1 Acidimicrobiia bacterium | reverse complement strand
CATATTCCCGTGGCGATCACGCCAGGGTGGATTGCAACTGCCGCGACACCATGACCAGCGAAACGCCTGCTCAGCTCGACGGTGAAGGCAACGTTGGCGGCCTTGGAGCGTCGGTACTCCGGAATGCCTGTCATGGACCTGGTGGATCCCGTCACCCGACCCCAGTCGGTTGGTCGGAACGCCCGGTGCGCCTCGGAGGAGACGCTGAGAACGCGGGCGGGGCCATTGGCAACCATCGAGGTCAAGACCAGTCTGGTCAATAGGAAATGGGCGAGGTGGTTCACTCCGAAGGCGAGCTCAAATCCATCGACAGTGACTCCCCGGATGCCCGCCACACCGGCGTTGTTGATCAGGACGGTAAGGGGAGGATCCAGGTCGCGGAGAATGTGGCCGGCCCGAGCCACCTGCGATAGATCCGATAGATCGGCCTCCACCAGTGATGCCTTCCCGCCTGCTGCTGCGATTAGGCCGAGGACCGATTGATGCTTGTCATGGTCCCGGCCGACGATCACGATCTTGGCGCTCATCGCCGCCAGTGCCAACGCCGCTGCCTTTCCGATCCCCGCTGAGCCGCCTGTGATGGCGACCGTTCGCCCGGCGATGCTCCACCCGTTCACACGGGTGCGGCTTTCTCCGCTCACGCGGGTGCGGCCAACTCGATCTCCAGCGCCTCGCTCAACAAAACGTATTCCTCGATCCGGTTGTAGGGGGCAGCCGATACCCGCACGTTCCGGCTAGGCCACTCCGGCCAGATGAAGGCAGGTACCTGTATGTTCCACTTCTGGCGGAGGATCCTGCTGAGCGGGTCGACGAAACCGGGGGGGCGCTCCCCCGACCCCGGCGGCAGCGTGACGGCCGCCAGCGATCCGATCATGTCGTCGGGAGCGGCTGGGGGGGTGCCTACGGTTTCGCACAGCAGAGAGCGGGCCTTCAACGCTAGGGCGCGATTGGTAGCCATCACCCCGTCGAGTCCGTCTGGGTGGAGGGATCGTAAGAACTCGATGGCGACGGGGACTGTCAGGTATGGACTCGGGTCGATGGTGCCCGGGTAGTCGAATAGGAGATGCAGCCGGGGTCGGTCAGTACGGGGGTCATTGGCTCCGTGGCTGATGACGGCTGGCGTCACGTCCCCGACGTGGTCGGAACGCACCCACAGGAAGGCCGATCCGGGGGCGCCACACAGCCACTTGTGGCAGTTACCGGCATAGAACGAAGGTCCCAACTCCTCGATTTCGAGAGGAATCATGCCGGGGGAGTGAGCTCCGTCCACCATGACGGTCACTCCCAGATCCTCCAGGAGACGCACGATGGCGGCCGCTGGTAGGACCAGTCCGGTGGGTGACGTGACGTGATCGATTAAGGCGAATCGCGTCCTGGCGGTTACCCGGTCCATCACTGCCTCGACTACCTCGTCTGAGGATTGGAGCGGGAACGGCACCGGGGCGATGACGACTTTCGAACCGGTCCTACCAGCCACATGATCGAGAACGTTGCGGCAGGCGTTGTAGACGTGGTCGGTGGTGAGAAGTTCGTCTCCGGGCTCCAAAGGAAACGACCGAACCACAGCATTGACCCCGGTCGTGGTGTTGGGGACGAATCCGAGCGATTCAGCCCTTACTCCCAGGACATCAGCCAGGGCGCGGCGCGCCTCGTCAATGGCCGGCTCCCAGGTTTCGACGACGAAGTTCGTTGGGTCTTGTTGAAAACGGAGCCGCCACTCCGTTTGGGCTTCGAGGACAGGGAGGGGCGTCGCCCCAAAGGACCCGTGATTGAGATGGATGACCTCCGGGTCCAACAGCCAATAGGGGTCGACCATGGCCGGGCATGGTACGGCGAGTGGTCAGCCAGTTCTCCCTTCCAGCGCTGCCAGTGCTTTCGAAAAGTCCGGTCCCCAGCAGCTCTCATAACCGCGTCCTTCGGCTCTGACGACCCGTTCGATCCGTCCTCCCCGCCTGTACCAGAATAGGTCGGGAGAGATCGATCCCGGACCGTCGACGTACCACT
>JAICND010000395.1 GCA_025929005.1 Acidimicrobiia bacterium | reverse complement strand
CGGTCAAATCTCCTACCGCCCCGAAGCGATCGCGGAACGTGTCAAGGGGAAAGTCTTCGATGGCAGCGTCGGGGACCTCCTCCCACCGCAAAGGTGCCGAGACATAGCCGGTGGGTCGTACCCCATAAGCCGACGACACTGTCTTGTCGCGCGCCATCTGGTTGAAGTCGATGAAGATCCCGCGTCTCTCTTCCTTCCACCACTTGGTAGTAACGAGCTCGGGAAGTCTGCGCTCCAACTCGCGGGCGAGAGCAAGTACCGATCGCCGGCATTGATAGAAGTCCCAATTAGGGAGGATGCGGACGTAGACGTGGATACCTCGGCTCCCTGAGGTCTTGGGCCAACCCACCAACCCGACCTCCTCCAGCAGTTCTTTGGCGGCCAGAGCAGCCTGGCGGACGTGGTTGAAGTCGTATCCCGGAGTGGGATCGAAGTCGATCCGCAACTCGTCGGGGTGGTCGATGTCTTCGGCCCTCACCGGCCAGGGGTGAAAGTCGAGGCAACCCCTTTGAACGAGCCTGATCACATCGATCTCGGTCCTGGGGACATTCATCATCCCCGGACGTTGCGAGGGGAAGGTGATCTGGACCGTCTCGAAGGGCGAGTTCTTCTCCGCACGCTTGTGATAAATGGGATCCACCTCGACGCTCTCCATGTATCGCTTGAGCATCGTGGGCCGGCCATAGACCCCGCGCAAAGCCCCCGGGGCCACCGCCAGAAAATGATGCACCACGTCGAGCTTGGTCCAGCCTTGTTTGGGGAACAGAAGCTTGCCCGGGCTGCTGATCCTCAGGTCTTCGCCACCGATAGTGACTGTGGTCTCGTCACTCACGATCTGAACCTACCCTGGCAAGCAATGCTGCGCTTCCGCCTGTTCGGGTTTCCGATCTACGTATCCCCCACGTTTCTGATCCTCGGCGTGTTCCTGCTCGACTCTCCTATTGGCGCCCAGGGCATCCTCTCGTTTGTAGCGGCAGCCTTCGCCTCGGTGATCATCCACGAATTAGGCCATGCCTTTGCGGTACGCCAGACAGGGGGTGTGGTTCAGCAGATAACCCTTCATGGGCTCGGCGGGGCTACGAGCTGGGTCGACCCCCACGGACGGATCAACTGGTCGCGAAAGATCCTCATCGCGGCCGCCGGCGCCGGGCTCGGGTTCGTCGTGGCAGGAGTTCTCTATCTGATGGTTCGGGCCGGACTGCTCGGCCAGACGGCTTCAAGGGTGATCATCAGTCCTTTCCAGGTAGCGCTTGGTACCGCCGCCAACGAGGGATCGTGGGGCGTCTTCTTTCTCGGAGCTTTCATCTATGTGACCATCGCCTGGGGACTTATCAACTGGCTCCCCATCGGCGGTCTCGACGGTTGGCACATCCTCTCCGAATTGCTGGAGAAGTGGATCCCAAATCGTGGGCGGATGCTGGCCGCCATCATCGGTGTGCTGGTGGCGGCAGGAGCGGGATGGTTTCTCTTCAGCCAGGGATACCGGTTCGCGCCCATTGTCCTGATGCTGTTCGCCCTCCAGGCCTTTTCTGGCGCACGCGCCACTCCACGTCAGCCTCAACCCGCTCCACCCGAGGCTCGCGGCGAGGGGTAGCCTTCCGGTATGACTCCGGTGGAGCGACTGATCGATACGATTCGCTCGTCCGTGATCGGCTCGGACACCGCCATCCTTACTCCATATGGCACCAGGCGGGTCACCTACGCCGACTACACAGCCTCGGGGCGCTCACTCTCGTTTATTGAAGACTTCATCAGGGGAACCGTCCTGCCCCTGTATGCCAACACCCATACCGAGACCTCCGGCACCGGACTCCAGACCACCCGGTTCCGGGAAGACGCCCGCGCCATCATCCGCGAGGCCGTTGGAGCCGGCCCCGAGCACGCGGTCATCTTTGCCGGCTCCGGTTCGACCGGTGCGATAGATCGTTTGATCACCATCCTCGGAATCAGGGTCCCGGCCATGCTCGACGACCGGTTCGGTCTGTCAGCTTCGATACCCGACGAGCAGCGACCGGTCGTGTTCGTGGGACCGTACGAGCATCACTCCAACGAGTTGCCGTGGCGCGAATCGGTGGCCGACGTAGTCGAAATCGCCGAGGACGAAGACGGCCACATCGATCTCCTGGATCTCGAGCGGCGCCTCCTCGAATTCACGGATCGGCCGCTTCAGATCGGCTCGTTCTCGGCCGCATCCAACGTCACCGGAATCATCACCGACACCTCCGCGGTGTCAACCCTTCTGCACCGCCATGGCGCCTACTCCTTCTGGGACTTCGCCGCGTCGGCGCCCTATGTCGGTATCGACATGCGCTCGACCGCCAATGACAACCTCGATTACAAGGACGCCATCTTCCTGTCGCCGCACAAGTTCATCGGGGGCCCCGGAACCCCAGGTGTGTTGGTCGTGCGCAAAGACCTCCTATCCAATCGAGTGCCCAGCGTTCCGGGAGGGGGCACCGTGACATACGTGAACGCCAATGTGCACCGCTACGTGACCGACCCCGAACATCGGGAAGAGGGCGGTACGCCCGCCATCGTTGAAT
>JAICND010000527.1 GCA_025929005.1 Acidimicrobiia bacterium | reverse complement strand
GACTTTCTGAGGATGGGGGCGTATGCGACGGCCGCGGCGGTTGCCATCAAGATTCCGGCCACCTTTGGCCTTGATCTGTACGAGGACTCGTTTTACGGGACGATCCTCGGACTGCTGGTGCTGCCGCTCCTGGGTGCCTACCTGGCCGGCAAGCGCCCGCTCACACGGAGACGTCTGCTCGGAGTCGCAGTGCCGTTTCTCCTCCCAGCCATCCTGGTGAGTATCTACCCGTTCGAGCCGCAAGGATCGACCGAGCTGCTTTGGTCGCTCCATCTGCCATTGGTGCTCTGGCTGGTATTAGGTGTCGTCTATCTCGAGGGCGAGTGGACGCCGGTGGAGAAGCGCATGGACTTTGTGCGTTTCTCCGGCGAGTGGTTCATCTATTTCAGTCTCATCGGTCTCGGCGGCGGTGTGCTGGTTGGGCTCACGGCGGCGACATTCAGTGTCCTTGGGTTCGAACCTGGTCACTTCATCCAATACTGGATGGTGCCCTGCGGTGCTGCCGGGGCAGTGGTAGTGGCGGCATGGCTGGTGGAGGCCAAACAGAGCGTGATCGAGAACATGGCACCGGTGCTGACCAAGGTCTTTACGCCCTTGTTCGCGGTGATGTTCTTGGCCTCGGTCGTCGCGCTCTTGGTGGGAGCCGGGGGCCTAAATATCGATCGCGATTCGCTCATCCTGTTCGATGTTTTGCTGATCGCGGTCGTCGGTCTGTTGCTCTACGCGATCTCGGCCCGGCCGTCAGAGGCAGGGCCCACAGCTTTGGACAGGGTCCAACTCGTCCTCGTCCTAAGCGCACTCGTATTGGATGTGGTTGCCATGGTGGAAATCCTCAGCCGGATTTCAGAGTTCGGATTCACACCCAACCGGACCATGGCCCTGGGGTGGAATCTCATCCTGCTCGCCAATCTGATCTGGTCGGCCTGGCTCCTTGTCGGATTCCTTCGAGGCAAGCCGCTCGCCGCCATGGAGAAGTGGCAGACCTCCTTCCTCACTGTCTATGGCGCATGGGCAGCTGTGGTAGTGGTCGTCTTCCCGGTGGTATTCGACTTCATCTGAGCGAACCGCAACTAGCTAGGGTGACCTTTCGGCTCGAACAAGGAGTGCTTTATGGGGTCACGTCTCAACCCTTATATCACCTTCAACGGCAACGCTCGCCAGGCCCTCGAGTTCTATCAGCAGGCCCTCGGTGGCGACCTCACGATGAACACTTACGGCGAATATGGCGACTCGTCGGCACCGGAAGCGAACAACATCATGCACGGCCAGCTCGAAACTCCCGCCGGCTTTACGCTGATGGGCGCCGACAACCCGCCGGGAACGCCCTATAACCCCGGGAAGGGTTTTGCAGTGAGCCTTAGCGGCGAGGATTCCGGGGAGCTGCAGGACTACTGGAAGAAGCTCTCTGAAGGTGCGACGATCGACGTCCCTCTGGAGAAGCAGATGTGGGGCGACGAATTCGGCCAGCTAACAGACCGTTTCGGCATCAGTTGGATGGTCAACATCGTTCAGCCCAAGAGCTAAGGCACGAGGCTTTTGAACTAGCGCCCTGAGGATTGGTGCGTCGACGCGATGAACGATCCTGTCACTGCCCGT
>JAICND010000304.1 GCA_025929005.1 Acidimicrobiia bacterium | reverse complement strand
CGGGTATTCGGTGCTCAACGCCGACGACCCACTGGTTGTGGAGATGGCGAGTGCCTCCAGCGGGGAGGTGATCTGGTTCTCGATGGACCCGGACAACGAAGTCGTCGCCGCGCACATCCGCCGAGACGGCTGGGCCGTGGTCCTGGAGAACACCGACAAGGGCGAGACCATCGTGCTCAAGCAAGGGGCCAGGACATTGCCCATGTCCCAGGTTCGCCGTCTCCCCGCCACATTTCGCGGCCGCGCTCGGATGATGGTTGCCAACGCCTTGGCGGCGACCGCCGCCGCGCACGCGGCCGGGATCCACCTCCACGACATCCGCCAGGGTCTGCTCACCTTCACCCCGTCTTACGCCCTGGCTCCGGGTCGGCTCAACGTGGTAGAGGTGGCTGGGGTGACGGTGGTCGTCGACTATGCCCACAATCCCGCCGGTCTGCGGGCGCTGGGTGAGTTCGTGGACAACCTGGCCAGCCCCGGCGCTCCCGGAGCCATCGTGGCTCGGCGACGGATCGGCGTCATCGCAGTCCCCGGGGACCGCCGGGACCAGGACATGATCGAGATGGGTGAGATCGCATCGGATCACTTCGACCGGGTCATCGTCCGGGAGGACGCCAACCTGCGGGGTCGTGACCCCGGCGAGTCGGCGAAACTGGTGGCGTCGGGTGTTGAGGCTCGGATCAAAGCCGGCAAGGGTCGTTCCCGCGTCGCCGAGGTGGTCACAGACGAGATCGAAGCGGTGCAGCGGGCGTTGAGCCGCGCCAACGATGGTGACCTCGTCGTCCTCTGCGTCGACCGTCTCGACGAGGTCTGGGAGTTGCTCGAGCCCCGCGTGACTGAATCCTGATCCGTCAGCTCGCCAGTGTCCGCAGCCGTTGGTGGTCGACAGGGACTGCGTTCTGTCGGGCCAGCCAGGCGAAGATCTCCCCACGCTGGACGTGGGCGCAGACTGCGACCACGTCGCCCGGCGCCGCCTCGGCGTAGAAGGCCTCCAACCCGGTGAGCTCGTCGGGGAACACCGGAACGTTCCGGCACCCGCCCCGGGCCGCACCTCTCTGCAGGACCTCGTTCATGTTCTCTCTCGTCCGGCCCCTGAGGAAAACCTCCTTTTCGGTGATCCCGAGCCGATCTGCACCGCGGGCACCGATCTCGGCGAATTGCTCCAGCAGGTCGTCGGTGCGGTCGCCGGCAGTCCCCACCAGCAGCCACACGAGGCGATTGCCCGCGGCCAAGGCGCGGAGAAACTCCACCAGCGCTTGCAGACTCTGGGCATTGTGGGCGTAGTCGACTACCACGATCCTGTCGTTCAGTTCCCAGATGTTCGTCCGCCCCGGGTTCTGGCTGGAGTCGGGGTGGAAGCTGCGTAGCCCTTCAGCCACCGCAGTGGTGGGGAGCCCCAGCCCGACGGCGGCTGCGGTAGCGGCCAGCGCGTTGGAGATGTTGACCCTGGACAGCCCGGCCAAAGAGATCGGGACCTCGGCGATCTCCACGATCCGGGCAGCTCCGTCGGCTGCTTTGACGATCACCCAACCATCCTCGACGGTCGCCACCCCGCCCCCGGAGTCGAGGACCTCGCGCAGCTCTGCGATGCCGGGGTCGGTGGAGAAGGCAAACACACGCCCGGGCGACCGGCCGCGTCTGGCGAACACCCGGGTGTCCTCGACGTTGACCACGGCCCAGCCGTCGGGACGCACCGCGGCAAGGATCGAAGTCTTCACGTCGGCCAACTGATCGAGATCCGTGACGTGATATTCCCCGAGGTGGTCGGCAGACACGTTGGTCACCACGGCGACGTCGACCCGGGTGACACCCATGCCGCGGCGGAGAAGACCGCCCCGGGCGACCTCGAGGATTGCGAGTTGTGACCCTGCAGCGGTGATGGCGCCCCGGGCTCCACCGGGTCCGGACCAGTCGCCCTCCTCGATGGTCACGTCGTCGAGGAATATCCCGTCGGTATTGCACCAGGACACATGTCGCCCTGCAGCCCGACCGATGTGAGCGAGCAGCCTGGTCACGGTGGTCTTCCCGTTGGTCCCGGTCACCGCTACCACCGGTATCGGGGGGTCGATGGCCTCCGGCCCGTCGCCGGGATCTGCGTCGCGTACCGCGCGCGAAGCCGCTTCGAGTTCGTCTTCCCAATCCCGGGGGTGCTCTCGAAGGAGTCGGGCCAGTTGGTCCGCCAGCGCTTCGGCCTTACCTCTCTGCTCCCATGTGAAGGCGAGCAAGACGATGTCGTCGCCCACCTGGGTCGTCCGTGTTGCGAGGTCGAGCCCGGCCCGCCTGGCGATCGTCGCGAGGAGACGCTCCGGCTCGGCGGAGCCCTTGAGCAGTCGGCCGTCGATGGCCAACTCCACCGCCGGCTCGGAGAAGTGGATGTTGGGGCCTTCGAGGACCCTGACCTCGATCATGCCCTGAGATCCCAAGATCGCCGCAGATTACAGCCGGCGCAGCCGCCCATACCTTCACAGTGATCCTTTCGTGACCAGCACAGGGAATGCTGAGAATCAGAATCCGCCCCTCAGGTCAACCTCGGCGCAGCCGCCGCGAACCGCTCCTGAGGTGTCAGTGGCCTCTTTGGCTTCGGCGTTCCCAAAAATTCGTGATCCGTACTCGGATCACTGATCCGCGGCATCCGAACCCCCGCCCGACGGCGGAGTCCTGGAAATGTGCTCGGCTGCAAAAGGAAAGGACCTGCGCTATCCCTGATTCGGAGGAGACGGCGAGGCCCAGATTCCTGTAGCACTTCCGTGTTTAACGTCGCCGGAAGTATCACGACGGGCTGAATGCTAGCGCTGACGCTGTCATAGGCGGCATTCAGGTTTGGATCACAGCGATCACTGATAGGTCTATCCGATGTGGTCAGCGTTGGTCGATGCTGCGGAAATGCCGGAGTCGGTGGTATGAGAGCCCCACCGCCCAACCCATCTAGTCGACTCAGTTGCGGATTCCGTGTCGACTAGTGGGCTGTGTGTGGCGAGGTGCCGCGGGCTGGTACGTGCCGTCTTCTATCGCGGCGTCGATTGCAGCGATTGCGGCGAGGTTGGTTGCGGCCAGTTCTCGGATGAGGGCGTTTTGGGTG
>JAICND010000181.1 GCA_025929005.1 Acidimicrobiia bacterium | reverse complement strand
TCGGAAGTCGGAAGTACGGTGCCCTGATCGACTCACGTGTCACGCCTCGGGTCCCATTGCTCCCTGGAACCATTTAAACTATCCCCATAGTGGAAATTGGAGGCTGTGATGGCCACCGTTGATATCGACCTCGGTGCCTACAAGCTGGGCTGGCACGACGAAATCGAATACGAGTTCAAGCCCGAGAAGGGCCTGAACGAAAAGGTCATCCGCCAGATGTCGGGCATGAAGGGTGAACCTGCATGGATGCTGGAGAAGCGGCTCAAGGCCTACCAGCGCTTTTTGCGCAAGCCGATCCCGCAGTGGGGTGGCGGCGGAGCTCTCAACGATATCGATTTTGATGACATCTACTACTACGTGAAGCCGTCCGGTGGGCAGTCCAAAGACTGGAACATGGTTCCCGAGTCGATCAAAGCCACCTACGAAAAGCTCGGCATCCCCCAGGCGGAGCGGAAGTACCTCGCCGGTGTCACGGCCCAGTATGAGTGTCTGCGGGGGGACGTTCGCGTCTACACAGCCGACCGCGGGATGGTCGCCATCAAGGAGATTCAGCCCGGGGACCGGGTCTTTTCCTTCAATGAGCGCACCGAGCAACTTGAAGTGCACAAGGTCAAGGCCGCCCAGCAGACCGACATTCGCCAGACCTTCCGGGTGGAAGTCGATGGCGGTCGGGTCCTCTATGCCACGGATAATCACCCATTCCTGACGGCGTCAGGCTGGCGCACCGTTGGAGAGATCAAGCCGGGAGATGAGGTGGTGATCGCCATCACCGTTCCCGATGCCGGTCAGCCTCATGAACCCGAACGACCCAAAGGCACTCCCGACGATTTCCCCACCGAAACCTCACCAAAGGTCGCCTGGCTATTCGGTTACGCCATGGCCGGGGCCACTCTCGAACTTGACGGATCCCAGCTCGTCTTCAATGCCGACGGGGATACTGCCAGTCTGGTGCACGGGACCATCGGCACCACTTTCAGCATTCCCGCCACCCTGGGCGGCGGGCGCGTGGTAGTCGACTCCAAGCCATTGATCCGCTGGTTCCAGCGCAACGGCCTGATCGGTGATGTCGACACGCGCCGGGTGCCCGCCTGGGTGTTTGGGCTACCCGCCGTCGAGCGGGCGGCCTTCCTCCGAGGGCTTTTGGATGGCTCTCGCCAGACCGGCTTGTCAGGACCGCTGGCAGGCGATGTTGGCGATCTGGCCGAGTTGACCAGCAATTCGGGTCCGGAGAGTCGAACGGGTCTGGCGACGGTCGTCTCGATCGAGCCGGCCGATGTTGCCCCGGTCTTCGACATCGAGGTGTCAGGTCCCCACAACTTCGTGGCCGAAGGGATCGTGGTTCACAACTCTGAAGTCGTCTATCACCGCAACCGTGACGACCTGGCCGCGATGGGTGTCCTCTTCTGCGACATGGACACCGCCCTCCGCGATTATCCCGACCTTGTCCAGTCCTATTTCGGGACGATCATCCCCGCTAACGACAACAAGTTCGCGGCTCTGAACTCGGCGGTGTGGAGCGGGGGCTCCTTCATCTACGTGCCTCCCGGGGTTCACGTCGATCAGCCGCTGCAGGCCTATTTTCGGATCAACTCCGAGAACATGGGTCAGTTCGAGCGCACGCTGATCATTGTCGACGAGGGGGCCTTCGCCCACTACGTCGAGGGTTGCTCGGCTCCCATCTATACGACCGATTCGTTGCACTCGGCCGTCGTGGAGATCGTCGTCAAGAAGGGCGGTCGCTGCCGCTACACGACCATCCAGAACTGGTCGACCAACGTCTACAACCTCGTCACCAAGCGGGCCGCTGCCTATGAGGACGCGACGATGGAATGGATCGACGGCAACATCGGCAGCCGGTTGACGATGAAGTATCCGGCGGTCTGGCTGATGGAACCGGGAGCCCACGGCGAGGTGCTGTCGATTGCCTACGCCGGCAGGGGCATGCATCAGGATGCAGGCGCCAAGATGGTTCACGCCGCTCCCAACACGACTTCGACGATCGTCTCCAAGTCGATTTCGAAGGACGGCGGCCGGGCTGGCTATCGCGGTCTGGTCCGAGTGGAGCCGGGCGCCGAGCATGCCAAGAGCTTTGTCCGCTGCGACGCCCTCATCCTCGACGAGAAGTCACGTTCAGACACCTATCCGTACATGGAAATCGAAGAGAACGACGCCCAGATCGGACATGAGGCCACGGTTTCCAAAGTTGGTGAGGAGCAGCTCTTCTACTTGATGAGCCGAGGTCTGACCGAAGAGCAGGCTACGTCGATGATCGTGGCTGGCTTTATCGAACCCATCGTTCGAGAGCTTCCGATGGAGTACGCGGTCGAGATGAACGCCCTCATCGAACTCAATATGGCTGACGCTGGTGCGGTGGGTTGACCTACCGGGTCGATCTGCCGACGACGTAGCCCAATAGAAGCCCACCCCCGGCACCCCACAGCAACGAGTATCCGTCGCCGACGACGAAAGGTCCACGAACCCCGGCGATCCGGGCGATGGCAGCGGCCGAAATCCCACCAATTACTCCGAGCAGAATGGCACCGAGCAGCCGCTTATTGCTACCGAGCCAGCCCCCCAATAAGCCCCCAAATCCTCCAACCAGTGCAACGGTTGCGAATGCCTGGATGATCTCGTCGTCCACGCCGATCAGACTAGATGGACCCGCGGTGACTAGCTACGACCGCTCAGAGCAGGTCTTCCAGGTCGCTGGCGCAAGAGGGGTGGCGTAGCTTCGCCAAAGCCCGACCTTCCACCTGGCGGACTCGCTCCCTGGTCATTCGCAGCCTCCGGGACACGTCCGAAAGGGTCCAGGGCTCTGCGCCATCGAGGCCGAACCGAAGCCAGAGCACCCGCTGCTCGTCGGGTTCGAGGATCTCGATCGCGGCGAGGAGTCGGCTGCGGACAAACGCCGCCGAGGCCGCATGGAATGGGTCGGGCGTTTCGGCGTCCGGCACGAAATCGACCAGGCGGCTGTCACCTTCGTCGCCGATAGGACGGTCGAGAGAAACGGTGTCGCCTGGTGCCCTGATGGCGTCGGCCACACGTTCGTTGTCGAGACCGCTGGCTTCTGCAATCTCATCGATCGTGGGTGGGCGGTGGAACAGGTCGGCCAGGAGTTGTTGGGTTTCAAAGACGGTTCGGACGACATCCACCATGTGAACGGGTAGTCGAATAGTCCTGGCCTGGTTACCCAAACCTCGGGTGATGGCCTGTCGTATCCACCAGGTCGCATATGTCGAGAATTTGAAGCCTTTGCGCCAGTCGAACTTCTCGACCGCCCTGATCAGGCCAAGGTTCCCCTCCTGGATGAGGTCGAGCAGATCGAGGCCACGGCCCGTGTAACGCTTGGCGATCGAAATCACGAGCCGAAGGTTGGCGCGGATAAAGGTCATCTTCGCCTCCTCCCCGTCCTGGGCGAGGGTGGCGAGGCGGGTCCGCTCCTCGGGTTGACAGGTGGACGAGGCCAGTCGGGAAGCGGCTTTACGACCCTGTTCCATGGTGCGGGCGAGGGTCACCTCGTCCTCGGCAGTGAGAAGGACATGTGAGGAGACCTCTTCCAGGTACATCCCCATCGTGTCGGACACAGAGGCCCCGGAATTGCTTGGCCTCGTCAACAGGACTTCCCTGATTCGGGAAAGTAACAACGGCGCTACCTGCCCGCAATTCTTTGTTGCACGACCAGGCGCTGGCGCTGGTACACTATTTCACAAGCAGACCGAATTTTCGTCTGCGGCCGCACCGGCTCGAGGAAAGCGCTTCCAGTCAAAAGCAGGCGCACCGTCCGGTGGCTAACGGCCCGACCACCCTTATGGGCAAGGTCACTCAGCAACGAACTAGCGCAAGTCGGCCTCGGGCAGGCGTGTTCCGACCACCCGGGTATGTACGAGACCCGGTGGTCGAACCGACACCTTGTACGCCGCCGCCCGAGCTGCGGGCCTAGAGGAGCTAGAACATGTCCACTTTTACCGACCTCGGAGTGCCAGCGCGCCTCACCGAGATCCTCACCAAACGTGAAATCGTCGCGCCTTTTCCCATACAAGAAGCCACCATTCCCGACCTTCTGGCCGGTCGCGACCTACTCGGCCGGGCACCCACCGGGTCGGGCAAAACCCTGGCTTTTGGTCTTCCGCTGATCGCCCGGGTTGGAAAAGCCACCTCCCGCCGCCCCCGAGCCCTCGTTCTGGCGCCTACCCGCGAGCTGGCCGAACAGATCGCCAGGGTGTTGGCGCCCTTCGCCAAGGCCAGCGGTCGCTGGGTGACCGCTGTATATGGAGGGGTTGGCTACGAGCCTCAACGCAATGCTCTCCGCAAGGGGGCCGACGTCCTGGTGGCAACACCGGGTCGCTTGGCAGATCTGATCGATGAAGGTGCCGTTTCGCTGGCCGACGTTGATCTGGTAGTTGTCGACGAGGCCGACCGAATGGCCGACATGGGTTTTCTGCCCCAGGTACGCCGACTACTCGATCAGACGAGCCGATCACGCCAGACCGTGCTGTTCT
>JAICND010000518.1 GCA_025929005.1 Acidimicrobiia bacterium | reverse complement strand
CGTTTGGGGCTTCGATATCGGGGAGACAGGATTTGAACCTGCGACCTTCGGGCTTTGAGAGCACCAGATCTAGGCCACCGTCGCCTTGTAGATCGCCTCGTGGCCCTCCCGGCCCCCGCCAATCGGGGTCTGCGACTTGCCGAACACCTTCCAGAAGGCGGGCAATCGAAAAAACAGATGGGTGCTCGACTCGTACACCCCGGCCAGCACCCGGTTCCCAGTCGCTCGTGCGAGTCGGCTGTGAAACTCGATGTCGTGGGCGTGGTAATCGGTCGGCTGGTCGTCATCCATCGACTCAAGAATGGCCCAGATATCTGTCAGATCCTCGTCGGTTCTGTGAACCGCAGCCACCCGAGCAATCTCGACCTCGAGGAGCTTGCGGGTCGAGAACACCTCCTGGACCGACACCCGTGCACTCATTGCTGCAAACGCCACCTCATCGCGGCCCACCAGATCCGCCGAGCGCACGACTAGTTGATTGCCGGATCGTTCGACGAATCCGGTGGCCAGCAGGCCCTGCAGAGCCTCGCGGACGGTGGTCCGCCCGACTCCAAATGCGTCACCGATCTCCCGTTCCGAAGGCAAGGGGGTGCCCGGATCGAGCCGGCCGGAAAGTATCTGTTGGCGAAGCTGATTAAGCAAGGTGTCAGCCAAACGAACGCGAGTCAGTTTCTTGGGAGCGAGGGATGTCTCCCCAACTGCAGGTGATGGTCCTACGTCGAATGAGGCGGTCACGGGTATGAACTCTAGGCTGTCTGACGAGCAGCCTTGCTGACGGTCAGTGGACCACCAGAATCCTCTCTCTTAATTCTCCAGGGACTGGGACGGTCCGACAAAGGCCACGACCGCACCTATGAGGGAGATGAGACCCCCGGCCGCTACTGCCATCCGCGGACCAGCAATGGCGGCCATCCCCCCTACTGCCAAAGCGCCGATCGACCTTGCCCCCAATTGGATGCTTGAGACCAGCGCCAGGATCCGGCCTTGTAATCGGTCGGTTGTCACATGGATCACCTGGGCGTTCTGGGCCGTCACAAAGGCTGCACCCGCCATTCCGACGCCACCAAAAGCGATCACAGCCCACCACAGGTTGGGGGATGCGGCGGACAGGAGAAGGGCGAGTCCCAGGCCGGCCAGTGCGAACGCCACCTGTTTCAGAGTGACTTGGCTGCGGGAAGCCACGGCCAAAGATCCCACTACCGCCCCTGCACCGAAGAGGGCGAAAACGACCGTGTAGCTCGTCACCTCCCCGGCCAGCACCAGACCAACTATCAAAGGAATCATCACCTCGACGCTGCTCCACGAGAGGGTGCCGACCACTAACAATAAGAGGAGCGACCACTTGAGAGCGGTGTTGCTAGCCGCGTATCGGAAACCCTCGCGAACCTGTCCGGGGGCACGCTCCACGAGCGGCCGCCGGTACAGCTCATCCGTACGCATGCGAACGAGAGCCACGATGAGGGCGAGGTAGGTAAGCCCATTGATGATGAAGCACCATCCGATCCCAACCGAGTTGATTACAACGCCGGCGATCAGCGGACCCACCACACGCGCCGCCGTCATGACGGAAGCGTTGAGACCCACAGCGTTGGTGGCGCGATCTCGTCCCACCATCTCCTGAAGGAAGGAGCGCCGGGTGGGATTGTCGAAT
>JAICND010000401.1 GCA_025929005.1 Acidimicrobiia bacterium | reverse complement strand
GCGGTGGGCGACATCATGGACACCTGGATCCTGCAGCGGGGCTTCCCCCAACTCGAAGTCGGATTGACTGGACAGGGTCTGCGGCTTAGCCAGCGACGCTTTCTGACCATTCCCGACGAGTCGGATCCCACACTCTGGAAGGTGCCGGTCCAGCTGAGAACCGTCGAGGCAGGCAAGGCCTCAGAGACCAAGTTCCTTTTGGACAGCCACGAAGCGACGGTGGCCATGAATGCCGGCGGCTACGTCGTGGCCAACTCAGGAGGACACGGGTTCTATCGGGTCCGGTACGACCAGGACCTCTTTGACCGGCTGGTCACTGCGCTACCCGACCTTGGTGACCTGGAACGCTTCATCCTGGCCGACGACACCTGGGCCTTGGTTGAGTCCAGTCAGCTCTCTGCTGCTGACTTCATGCGGCTTGCTGCCGCTTATACCAACGAGCAGGAACAAGCCGTATGGCAGGCCGTCCTGACCGGAATCGGTTCTGTCTCACACCATCTCGTGGTGGATGACCATCGACCCGCGTTCGCCAGTTGGGTGGATGAACTGGTCCGACCTGCCTACACACGGTTGGGCTGGGAGGCTCGCCCGGAAGAGTCCGACTTGACCCGCCGTCTGCGCGGTCAGTTGATCGGGGCCATGGGACGGCTCGCCCAGGATCCCGAAGTGGTGAGACGCTGCCGGGTCATCACATCCGAGTGCCTTGAAGATCCCCGGGCGGCGGAGCCTGAGCTGGCACGAGCGGCGCTGTTCGTGACGGCGAGCCATGGTGGCCCTACCGAACACTCTGACTTCCTGCGCCGCTATCGCGAGTCGAACTCGCCTCAGGATCAAGACCGCTTGCTGATGGCTCTCTCTCTTTTCGATCTCCAGGACTTGGTGGTCGAGAATGTCGATGCCAGCCTCGACGGCCGCATCCGTTCCCAGGATGGCGCCAGGGTCATCGGCGGAACCTATGGCAATCGCAAGCACGGCCACCTCGCCTGGCAGGAGGTCCGCAAGCTGTGGGACCGCTTCGTCAAGCTGCCGACAATGACTCAACGTCGGATGATCGAAGGTCTTCCGGCCCTTTCGAAACCAGAGGTGGCGGCGGAAGTGCAGGCGTTCTTTGCCGAAACGCGCCTCCCGCATGCCGCCAAGTCCATCGCCCAGAACCTCGAACGACTCCGCGCCAATGTGCTGCTCCGGGAGCGAGAGACCAAGGCCGTTAGCGAGTTCCTCAACGCCTAAGTGAGGGGGGCCGTCGGCCCGCCTCACTTCTCACATCTCACGTCTTATGTGAGTTCGACCGTGGCTCCCACCGCCTCGAGTTGGGCCTTGGCCTTCTCGGCGGCCGCCTTGTCGACGTTCTCCAACACCGGCTTCGGTGCTCCATCTACGAGGTCCTTGGCCTCTTTCAGACCGAGACTCGTCAAGGTGCGTACCTCTTTGATCACTTTGATCTTCTCGTCACCCACCGCGGCGAGGACGACGGTGAATTCGTCCTTCTCCTCCTCAACCGGGGCAGCTACGCCGCCCCCGGCGGCCGGCGCCGCCATCGCCATGGGCGCTGCGGCAGTCACATCGAAGCGCTCCTCGAACGCGTCGAGGAACTCCTTCAGTTCGAGGACTGTCATCTTCTCAAACGTCTCGAGCAGATCAGCTGTCGACATCTTCGCCATCGTCATACCTCCCCGGCCGTTGCGGCCGATTTCTTATCCAAGAGCTGCCCGAACATCGTGGCGGCGTTGCGTGTAAACGACGAGAACAAACCTGCCGCCTGGACCATCGGGGCCTGAAAGGCCCCAGCCAGTTTCGCCAGCAGAACCTCGCGGGGTTCAATGTCCGCAAGGCGAGTTACCTCCTCGGCGGCGAGGCGAACCCGTCCCAACATCCCACCCTTGAGCACCAGCTTGTCGGATTCCTTGGCAAAGTCCCGTAGGGCCTTGGCCGTCGCCACCGCGTCCGTCGATGCGAACGTCAGGGCAGTGGGTCCCACCAACTGGTCGCTGATCTCTTCGAGCCCCAACTCGTCAACGGCCCTCTTAGCCAGGGTCATCTTGACGACTTTGTACTCGGCGCCCGTCTTGCGCAGGTTCCGTCGGAGATCGGCAAGCTGGCGAACATTGAGACCGCGGTACTCGGTCAAAAACACCGCCTGGGCTTGTTCGAGCGCCTCTTTGATGTCGGCAACTGCCTGGACCTTTTCAGGTCGCGGCATAGCTCCTCCTATGTATATGAAAAGCCCCCTCGGCAAAGCGCGCGGGGGCTCCGGAAGGAGCGACCTGCGTTGGCTTTACTGCTTGCGCACACCAACGGTCTTGGGCCGAGGACAGACTTGTTACCCAAAGGTTACCGACGGGCAGTCCGATGCGCCAAAACGAGTAGGCCGCGAAACGACATGGAAAATATTACCTGGACATTTATCGAGTTCTTATCCACACTTGCCTGGTTGAGAACAGGGGGGTCGCCGGAAGAGAGCGGCGGGTTTCCTGACCGCCCCCGCCGACCCTGGATTTG
>JAICND010000179.1 GCA_025929005.1 Acidimicrobiia bacterium | reverse complement strand
CGATAACCTTCACTCCAGATTGACATGCCACTTTGCGCTTCGTTGAGGACCATCACAACAGCCTGGTGATGGGTCCGGTGGGTGTTGGTAAGACCTTCATGGCCTCGGCCATGGGACACATCGCCTGCCGTCGCCGGTTGAGCGTGGGCTTCTACCGGACCGACCAGCTGCTCAGGCGCCAGAAGGCTTGCCGCTTGGACAACAACCACGAGGCGGAGCGCGCAACAAGCTGATCCGGCTGGACGTGCTGATCCTCGATGACTTCCTGCTGCGGCCCCCTGGACGGCATTTCCCAATGCAATCCAAGACCGAAGCTGTGCCCATGGGAATGGGCTCATCGGCAAGTCCACTCGCGTCGCGGAAACGTCGCAAGGTCGTCGCTCTTCTTCTCTTAGGCCGCGTCGCACAAGTAACGCGCGAGTAATATCGCCTTCCAGCGTTTCACAATCGGCCCTTTCAGTGACTTTTGTAGGTGGATGAAAGGACCGAGAAATGAGCTATCCGAAGAACCGGCGGGAGGGCAGCGGCCACTACTCACGCCCCCCAAGCTGGTTCACATGACCGCGGCCGAGCGCGAGGACGCGGCGCGGCTTCTAGCCGCCATGATTCAACAGATTCACGGTATTCACGGTGGGGATCGGCAGCTGGAGGTGCCCCAAGATCGGCACTGCCTTGCCGCAACCTTGCCGATGGCTCCCCCCGGCATCGGCAACTCCAATTCCGCAAATGACGCTGGGAGCGCTGCGTGAGACATTCCTACAGTGCGCCACCGACAGTCCTATGGACTTAGATTGGTATTTTGGATTCTCAACGATTTGAAGAGGGTTCGTCCTTTTCCCAAACTGGCAACAGGCGTACTTCCAGGAACTCCACCTTCTCCAATTTCAAATCTCTTTCCAGATCAGAGTCTTTGTCTTTGCTCTCCGATATTGATAAAGAGATCGTTCATCTTCTCTCTGAACACCGGGTCATCACTACTCAGCAGTTTCACAAGCTACTCGGAATGCCCGAGCGTACGGTTAGATATCGCCTGGAAAGACTCCGTAGTCTCGGTATCGCCGGAAGAAGTTCGATCTACGTCGAAAGGGGCAGATCCGCATTTCACTGGTGGCCGACCCGCTTGGCCGACTCCTACCACCGGGGGGAGCCAGTTCCTAGAAGCGGCGAGCGGGACGAGCCCAATCAGCTGTTCCTGCGCCACGCCGCCGGGCTTACCGGCATCTACGGAGCGGTGGTGCAGCTTTGTGAGTCCTCCGGGCTGGCGATCCACTCCTGGCTGAGAGAGATCGAGGCCAAGGAGGAATTTGCGGAGGGCTCTCGCCCGACGGCCATCGTCCCGGATGTGACCTTGATCCTTGGATCCTCCGAGGTCGAGTACCGGGCCTTCATCGAGCTGGACATGGGAACTATGAGCCTGCCTCGTCTGGGCAGAAAGCTGCGGGCCTACGCCGCGTATGGACGCCGGAAGGCGTGGAGAGCCAGGCATCCTTTCGTTCCACCCTTGCTGTTCGTGACCACCAGCTGGCGACGAGCCGAAGCGGTTCTCAGGCTCTTCGAAGCCAAATGCCGGATGGTTGAGCGGGACCTGCAACCATCAAGCCTGCTCAACCCGCCGGAACGGGCCATATTGGCTGTCTGCTCCGAGGCCTCGACTCCCGAGACGGCTTTCAGCGAACCGGTATGGATGGATCCTTACGGGCGCGATGGTCTGACTGTGATCGAGCTGCTTCATCCTGTCTGGGAGCGGTGGGCTCAGGCAGAGGAGGAAGGAAGGGCCCTGGCTCTCAGGCGCCACCAGCACCAGCAGCGCTTGGCGGCCGACCCGGATGCCCGTCGATCAGAGATTCAGGCGCGGGACCTGGTCCACAAGTTCGACAACCACTTGGACGAGCTTGAAGATGAGCCTCAAAAGGCAATGCGGATCCTGTTGGAATCCACCTCACCCATGAGCCGGATTGAGAAAGCCGCATTCGGCTTCTTTGAGCGCAGAGTAAATCCCAACCGCGACGGCGAGCCGATAAGCAAGCCGATCGAGGTGAGCGATCAGGAGAGCGAGGCAACGGAGACCCTTCGCCTCTGGACCCTTCAAAAGCAGCAGGAGCATCTTGGTCAGCTTTATGGCCGATTTCCGGAGTCTCCGACCGTTATCAGCTCGATAAGGACGCTGGAGTCGCAACGCCTGCTCAGCGGAATTGACTTGAGGTTCCTCGACTCCCAGATCAAAGGGGATTTCACAGTTCATCGGCGACAGGGCAACGACCGCGCTACCTACCTGGCCTGGAGGGACGGCGAGGTTCGCCAGAGCATCGCGCAGGGCCGCCTAATCGAGCGCCTTCGCTCGAGCCCGGAGCGGGAGGCCAAAGCCATCGACCTGGAGCGGCTGAGCATGTGCACACGATGCGAGCAGGTGGTCGTAACCTCGACCGGCGGTGGTGGCTTGGGGATCGAGAGTTGTCCGTTCTGCAGAAACAGCGCCATTAGGTTAAAGGTCGCGGTTTCGCAGGGCCTGGCGCTTCCAGACGGCGAGGGCTTCTGGAGGGTGTGTCACCCGCCTATGCCAGAGTGGATCGCTTCGAACAGCCCGCAGGTCCCTTCAGGTTCGGCCGAAGACCGAGGCGAGATGACTCAATGAGAGTAGCCACCTACACCCGGATATCCACCGACGAGGATCACCAGCCGTTTTCTCTGGGCGCTCAACAGGCACGCCTGCTGGGCTACTCGGGGGTTCAGGACGGCTGGCAGGTCGTTCGCCAGTTCACCGACCAAGCCTCCGGCGCCACCCTTGAGCGGCCCGGGCTGAAAACGGCACTGGCAGAGGCCGCCTCTGGAGTATTCGAGCTCTTGCTTGTATGGCGGGTGGACCGGCTATCACGAAACGTTCGGCAACTGGCCCAGCTGGTGGAGGAACTGGACAAGGCAGGCGTGGCGCTTCGCTCCGCCACCGAGCCCTTCGACACCTCCAGCGCCGCCGGCAAGATGATGCTGCAGATGTTGGGTGTGTTCGCAGAATTCGAGCGCACCACCATCGTGGAGCGAATCACCGCCGGGATGGAAAGAGCGGCGTCTCAAGGCCGCTGGGTAGTGGGCAAGGTGCCCTTCGGCTATCTGCGGGACGCGCAAACCAAGCTGATCCACCCCAACCCTGCCCAGGCGGAGGTGGTTCGAAGGATCTTCGAGCTCTACACCACCAAGCTGATGGGTGCGGAGGCGATCGCCAAACTACTAAATGCCGAGGGGCATCGCACCAAAAATGGGCTCCCGTTCGCCCGCCCGATCGTCCTGGCCATCCTCTCCAACCCAATCTATGTCGGAAGCATCGTGTTTCGGGGAGCCACCAGCACCGGTCTGCACGACCCGATCGTCGAGCAAGCCGTCTTCGAGACCGCCGCTCGAATTCTTGAGGAGCGGGCCGAGTCGCAGGCGCTGAAACGGGGCCACTCGACCGACTATCTTTTGTCAGGGCTCATCCGCTGCGGGCAGTGCAACCGCGCCTACGTGGGCACCACAGCAACCGGCCGCAGCCGGACCTACTCCTACTACACCTGTTCCACCCGCTACCGGTACGGGACCCAGCATTGCTCCGCCGACCGGCTTCCGAGAGAGTTGCTGGAGGATCAGGTCTTTGACCAGCTGGCCGAGGTTTACCAGGACAGCGAACTGATTGCCGACGCCCTCAATCAGGCCAGACTGGCGACTGAGCAGGACCGGGGAGAGACCGAGCGACGTTTGGAGGCTCTCAGGCAAGAACGAGCCGGCTCCCAGCGAGCTCTTGACCGCTACTTTGCCGCTTTCGAGGAGGGAAGCCTATCTCCCGCTCAATGCAAGGAGAGGATCGGGGCGCTCCACCAGAGGCTGGATTCGCTTGCCGCCGAGGAGGTATCTCTCAGCGGACGAGTCCATGACGATGACGCAGGCTTGGTTACCGCCGAGGATCTTGCCAAGTGGGCGCAAGACCTTCCAGGCTTGTTGCTGGCGGGTTCTGCGCAGCAGCGAAAAGCCTTGCTGCGTAAATTGATCCAAGAACTCCGGGTAATAAGCCGCCACGAGATCGTCCCCATCTACAAGATTCCGGCGCTGGTTCGCGCACCGTCAGATCAAGTGGAGCCGAGGGGATTCGAACCCCTGGCCTCTGCATTGCGAACGCAGCGCTCTACCGACTGAGCTACGGCCCCTCCGGGCCAATTGTAGCCGGGGGTCAGTCGGGATCGCGCCTGCCGTCGCCGAGGGCGGTTATCAGGCCCTGCTGGATGATCGTCGTGGACAGGTCGCCCCGGGTTCGTTCGATGATGGAGCGGGCGACGTCGGTGGTCCGGCGAAGCCCTCCGGTCATCGCGTCGGGGTAGTCCATGGTGCTCAGAAGGTAGTAGATCTCGTCCATGGCGTTCATCAACCTCTCGGCTCGTTCGAGGTCTCCGCGGCGCAGGATGTCCAGGATGTGCCGGCGCAACTCGCCGATGGCCTCACCCATCCCATTCAGGTAGGCCGCCGCCTCGACCCCCACCTCGTCGGGGCCCGGAAGGGGCCGGTCGAAGACCAGGGCGTAGG
>JAICND010000450.1 GCA_025929005.1 Acidimicrobiia bacterium | reverse complement strand
TGGCTTCTACGGCGCCCAGGTCAACGCCTACCCGAACATCGACATCCTCCAGGGCACCATCTCTCTCGGCGGGTACAACGTGCAGAAGTCACAAATCCTGGTGACACTCGGCGCACTGCTCCTCTGGCTGGCGCTTTTCTTCGTGATCGAGCGCACAAAACTCGGACGCGCCATGCGCGCCGTCGGCGAAGATCGTGAGATCGCCGCCCTCATGGGAATCAATGTCGATCGCACCATCATCTCGACGTTCGCGATCGGAGGCGCACTGGCCGGAGCCGCCGGCATTCTCTTCGTGCAGCTCTTCAACTCGGTCTGGTTCTTCATGGGTTTCATCCCGGGGATCAAGGCGTTCACGGCGGCCGTTCTGGGGGGCATCGGGTCGATCACCGGGGCAGCCCTCGGTGGGCTCGTGCTCGGCATCCTCGAAGCGGTGGGCCCGATTCTCTTCCTCACCGGTCTCGGCATACCATCGCCCAACCAGCTACAGCCGATCATCTCGTTCGGGATCCTGGTCCTCGTACTGATCTTCCGTCCGGGCGGCTTTCTCGGCGCCCCCGAGGAGAAGAGGGCATGAGTCGTCTCCCCCGCTGGGCGCGGGTCGGGCTACTCGGGGGTTTCATCGTCATCTACCTGGGGGCGGTGGGCATGTTGGAATCCTTCAGCGCCCGTCCGATAGTCACCGGCGTGATCCAGTTCTCAGTGGTGCTCATTGCGGTCGTCTATATGTCGAGCGGATATCTGGCGGCGAGGCCCGGAAAAGACGAGCTGGAGAGCAATCCGAGACGGTCCGCCCCGCTGGCTGGGGTGGTCGCAGGCGCGCTCGTGGGTGTGTTCGTAATTGCAATGACCCTGCTCGCCGAGGCCGGATACAACCCGCGCGACATGTTCATCGCGATCAACCCCGCCCTGCTCGACATCCTGACATTTGGACAGTCGATCTGGGCCGGCCTGGTCATCGAAGTGGTGTTGGGTGGTGTGCTGGGTCTTGCCGCCAGCTATCTCTACACCTCGTCGCCGAACACTCGCTCGATTGTGGTCACCACACTCACCACGGTGGTCATGGTTGCGCTGGCTGCACCACTGTTCACAGTCATGTTCGACGGATTGGGGATCCCCGACAGCTGGCTGTTCCAGCGGGAGGGTCTGACGGTCATCGGGGCCATAGTCGTGGCCACGGCCACCGCGTTCCTCAAGTGGTACCTGCTCAAGACAGGTGGCGCCCGGAAGGCAATGCTCCAGGTACCCAAGGTCACCGAGAAAAACATCAATCTCACTCTCTGGCTGGCGGCAGGTGTCGTGCTCACCGTGCTCCCGTGGATCGTGAATACCTTCATCAGCGACGTCCTGGGAACCGTGGGGCTCTACATCCTCCTCGGTCTCGGACTCAACATCGTGGTCGGGTACGCCGGTCTCCTCGACCTCGGGTATGTGGCCTTCTTCGCAGTCGGTGCCTATTCGATCGCGGTGCTCACCGCCAACACATCGTTCTTGGTTGGTGGGACGGTGAACGCGCCCGCCGCTGAGGGGTTCATGAATTTCTGGGTGGCGCTACCGATCACGATCGTCATCGCAGTCATCATCGGGGTACTCATCGGGGCGCCCGTGCTACGTCTCCGGGGTGACTACCTGGCAATCGTCACCCTCGGTTTTGGTGAGATCATCAGGACTTTGGTCCTCTCCGACTGGCTCAAGCCATACCTGGGCGGTCCACAGGGCATCACCCAGATCCCACCGCCACCCCTTGGCCCGTTGAATACGCGCGACCCCAGGATCCTCTACTACTTGATCCTCGCCTTCGTAGTCATATCGTTTTTCATCGCAACCCGACTCAAATACTCCCGGGTCGGTCGCGCATGGGCGGCGATGCGAGAAGACGAGGACGTGGCCGAGGGCATGGGCATCTCAGTGGTGCTCTACAAGATCCTGGCTTTCGTGATGGGGGCTGCGGTTGGCTGTCTCGGTGGTGCGTTCTTCGCCACCAAGCTCTCGGTGGCCAACCCGGGGAGCTTCACCCTTCTCGTGTCGATAAACGTGCTTGCAGTGGTGGTTCTTGGCGGTATGGGCTCGATACCGGGTGTCATCGTCGGTTCGCTGGTCCTGGTCGGTCTCCCCGAGCTGCTCAGGGAGTTCGG
>JAICND010000544.1 GCA_025929005.1 Acidimicrobiia bacterium | reverse complement strand
CCAGCAGGACATTCGATGGTCGAATCCAATTGCTCGAGTACGTCCCCAAGGTCCTCACCGAGCCGCCCGGCATACACGCCGCGTCCTGACGGCTCGTGAGTGTCCTTGCACCAGCCGGGATGAGAAGCTTCCACCGCCTAGTCATGAACACGGTGCTGGCGAGCACCACCAACAACTTTCTCTGGTTCGCGCTCACCTTTTGGGTCTATATCGAGACTCGGTCTGTCATCGCCTCCTCCGTGATCGGCGGGTCATACATGCTCCTCTTCGCCGCCTCCGCCATCTTCTTTGGCACCTTCGTCGACCGCAACAAACGGAAGACGTCGATGGTGGTTTCGAACGTCTCGTCGCTCGTTCTGTTCGTGCTCGCCAGTGTCGTGTACCTGGTCGCCCCCGCGGGTTCGATCCCCCACCTGAATCAGCCTCTCACCTGGGTCTTCATCGCCCTTGTCCTCGGTGGGGCTATCGCCGGCAACCTGCGCGGGGTGGCCCTCTCGACCACGGTGACGTTGCTCGTGCCAGACGATCGCCATGACAAGGCCAACGGCCTCGTCGGCACGGCCAACGGGGTGGCGTTTGCCCTCACCTCGGTCTTTAGCGGCATCGCCATCGGTCAACTCGGGATGGGAGCTTGCCTTGTCATCACCGTGGCCATGACCGCCATCGTCGGCGCCCATCTAGCCACGATCCGCATCGACAATGACACGGCACCACACACCCACGATCAATCGGCCGAGAGTCCGACGAAGTTCGACGCCCGCGGCGCCTTGCATGCGGTGCAGGCGGTGCCCGGGCTGTTGGGATTGCTGTTCTTCAGCACGTTCAACAACTTTCTTGGCGGGGTGTTCATGGCCCTCATGGATCCCTACGGACTCGAATTGGTCCCGGTCGAGACTTGGGGCGTTCTTCTCGCCGTATCGAGCTCTGGATTCATAGTCGGGGGTCTCATCGTGGCTCGCCGCGGACTCGGCCTCAACCCCATTCGCACGTTGCTACTGGTCAACATGATGATGTGGACCATCACAATCCTCTTCCCGATCCGTTCCCTCGTCATCCCCCTCGCAATTGGCTTCTTTCTCTACATGGTTCTCATTCCTATCGCAGAGTCTTCCGAACAGACGGTTATTCAGAGAGTCGTGCCATATCGGGAGCAGGGCAGGGTCTTCGGATTCGCCCAGACTGTGGAGACGGCCGCCTCGCCGATCACGGCCTTTCTCATCGGCCCCATCGCCCAGGCATGGGTGATCCCCTTCATGACCGACGGCCCCGGAGCTCAGATGATCGGCAACCGGTTCGGCACCGGACCTGATCGCGGCATGGCCCTCATCTTCATCGTTGCTGGCTCGATCGGCCTCCTGGTGACGATCCTCGCCCTCAACTCTCGCGCCTACAAGAACATCTCGCGCAGCTACGCGGAAAAGAAGCCCGAGGCCAAGACCGAACCCAAACCCGAAGCGAAACCCGAGACAAAATCAGAGACGCCGGCCTGAGCCGGGGCCTCTGAGCACTGCGGCCCGGCCACCCGCCGGGCCTTTT
>JAICND010000176.1 GCA_025929005.1 Acidimicrobiia bacterium | reverse complement strand
TTGGCTACCTGGGGAACGTACCCAACCCCTCTCGATACCAGTTCGTGAGCACGCAAACCGGTGATGTCCTCCCCCTCGAGCAGAACTTTGCCTTCCCTCACCGGGATCAGGCCGAAGAGGGCCTTGAGCAAAGTGGATTTCCCGGCCCCGTTGGGACCGATGAGACCGACCAGCTCACCTCGTTTGAGCTCGAGATCCACTCCATTGAGGATGTTGACCTCGGGGACATATCCGGCCACAACTTTTTCTATGTGGATGAAACTCTCGTCGCTCACGGCGCGTCCGTCCCGGGTTCGTCCAGCTGTACCTCAATCTGGGCAAGTTGTTGCTCTTCCTGCGCCACGGTCAAGGGGGCGTCGTGATGGGCTCCCAAATAGGCATCGATCACGTCGGGGTCCTGGCCGATTACCTCCGGGGGTCCTTCGGCAATCACCCGACCTTCTGACATGACCACCACCCAATCCGAGATGTCGCGAACCACGTCCATGTCATGCTCGACGAACACGATCGTGATTCCCTGTGAACGCAGGCTCTTCACATGCTCCAGCAGAGATTGGGTAAGAGCAGGATTGACGCCGGCCATGGGCTCGTCGAGCATGACCAAGTCCGGCTCCACCATGAGTGCCCTTGCCATCTCCAAGAGCTTGCGTTGACCGCCCGACAGAGTTCCGGCATATTCGTCACGCATATGAGCAAGACGAAAACGCGCGAGGAGATCCTCGGCCCGGGCTTCGATCTCACGCTCCTGGCCCTTCCAGAAGAAAGGAAGAAAGGCCTGGAGGAATCCCTCACCCACCTGCCCCTTGGCGCCCAGCTTCATGTTCTCGATCACATTGAGCCTGGTGAGTGACTTCGTAAGCTGAAAGGTCCGGACCATCCCCATTTTTGCCAGCCGAAACGGCGAAAAGCCGGAGACGTCTTGGCCATCAAAGATCGTGGATCCGCTGTCGGGCTGGTCGAAACCGGTCAGGAGGTTGAAAAACGTCGTCTTGCCGGCGCCATTGGGTCCGATAAGAGCCGTGATCAGCCCCCGCTGGATCGAGACCTTGTGGACATCGACGGCCATGAGGCCGCCGAACGCTTTGCGCATGCCCTCCACGATCAGAATCGGGTCGGGCTTGTCTACACCAGGCTCGTATGGCACGCCGGCCAGGGGGCTTGGGGCGGCATCAACGGGCATCGAGCATCATCTCCTGACGGCTTCCGAATATGCCCTGTGGCCGGTAGACCATCAACAAGGCCAAACCCAATCCCACCAGCATGAAGCGTACCTGGCCGACCTGAGGGCCGTCCATAAGCCATGACGGGATGGCACCGGTGGATTGCAGGCCACGCATCACCCCATCCGTGATCGTCAGTAATGCCCAGAAGAGCATCGAGCCGACTATTGGGGACCAGATCCGACCGACCCCTCCCAGAATCAATGCAGCCCATAGGAAGAACGTCTGTACCGGGACGAAATAGTCGGGTTGGACGGTGGAGTTGCCGATCGCCAGCAGGATCCCGGCTAGGCCGCCGATGGCCCCGCCCAGCATCAGCGACTGCAACTTATACCAGTAGGCGTTCTTTCCCAGGGCACGAGCTGCGTCCTCGTCCTCGCGAATTGCCTTGACCACCCGACCCCAAGGACTCCGCATGAGCTGCCAGATGCCAAGCGTGACGAGGATCACAAGAGGCCAGCCGATCGTGATCATGAACAGGTTCGGGCCGGTGTAAAAGAACGGTCCGAACGAATAGAGACGTTCGGTGAAAGGATTCAACTCGTAAAACGGTGCGGCGAAGGCAGTAATGCCGGTGTTCCCACCCGTCAGGGGAGCCAGGGTGGTGGAGCGGACGACTATTCGAAACACCTCGGATGCGGCAATGGTGACGATGGCGAGATAGTCACCACGCAACCGGAGGGTGGGGACGCCGAGGATAAGGGCGAAAAGTAACGCATAGATGATCCCAACCAAGAGGCCGAGATATGGATTAAGCCCGAAGGTAGTGATGGCCATCCCCACCCCGTAACCACCCATCGCCACAAAACCAATATGCCCGAAATTGAGCAGACCGGTATATCCAAAGTGAACGTTCAATCCGATGGTCGCCATTGCAAAGACCACAGCGTTGAGACCAAACGCTTGAGATATGGCCTGTTGGAAGATCGAGTTCCAGTTCACCCGATTCGCACCCTTCTTCCCAGAATCCCCTGGGGCCGGATCAAGAGAATCACGGCCATCAGCAACAGCGCGCCAACACTTCGAAGCTCGGATGCAACAAAGAGAGTGGATAGCTGAATGCCGAGCCCCACCAACAGGCATCCAACCAGCGCGCCGTAGGCCGTCCCCAAACCGCCCAGAGTCACACCCGCGAACATCAACAACAGAACGTTCGAGCCGACGTCCCATCGGATGACATCGGATTGACCCAGCAGAACACCGCCCAGGGCGGCTAGTGCTGCGCCAGCCACCCATACCCACCGAATTACGCGTTGGACGTCGATTCCCGAGGACGCAGCAAGATCGCGGTTGTCGGACACGGCTCTCATGGCCCGACCAACCCGGGTCAACTGGAGAATCATTCCAACGCCAACCAGGGCCAGGATCGCGACTCCCATCGCAAACAAGTCCTTGGGTGTCACCTCAACTAGTCCCAGGCGAATCGTCTGCTGACCGGGATAACTTCGGAAGAACCGTCCCGTTCCCCCAAAAACGTAGAGGAAGATGTACCTGATGAGGATCCCTAGTCCGATGGTCACGACCATCTGAGCGATAAGACCAGTGCCGCGCCGTCGGAGCGGAGCGAAAATTCCGGCGTCGGCTGCCCACCCCAGTGCTCCCCCGAGAACCATTGCAAGGAGGGTGGAAGTAAAGAAGTCAACCCCATTGCCCAGAATCCACGGTGCGGTTTCGCCAAACAGCCCACTGAACCCGAGCACATTGAAGAAGTAGGCGACCAACATCCCCCAGGTGACGAGCTCGGCGTGAGCGAAGTTGACGAGACCGGTTGTACCAAAGATGAGCGAGAGCCCGATGGCAGCCATGGCCAGAAATAGGCCAAGCTTGACCCCCTCGGTGGAGAGCTGCAGCACCCGCCGCAGGCTGATCCCGCCGGCGACGGGGCCTCCCCCACCCCCTTCACCCACGACCAATTGGAACACCGCCTGGGCAAATCGACCCGCTTGCACATTAACTTCGCGGGCGATGTCTTCGGGGTCGCGAAGGGAAATGCCTTCGGGGATCGTGGCCACGTCTATTTCGACCCGATAGACGCTCGGAACCGAAACAGCGATCTCCACGGTTCCCTCGGCGTCGGTGACTCCCTCCCCCACGATTGTCTGATCGCGGTCGAGGACTAGGACCCGGACCCCTTCAATTGGGACCCTCTCATCGGCCTCGGCGTCGTTGGCCAATACCCTCACACGGGCTCCCTGTTCACCTTCCTGAGCCAGTCCGGGCAAAGGAGCGAGCCAAATAGCGGCCAGGCAGAAAAGCACCATCACGGCGCCCGATGGCGATTGGGCCTTGGGTTGCGCGACCGAGTTGTTGACCTGGTGCCCCACGACCTGGCGAATTTACCTGACGGCAACCAAGTGGGCCGAGCGGGACGGGAGATATCCGCCCGTGGTCTAAACCTGGGCTTCCGCCTCCGGCTCCGACTTATCGCCTGCTCCGACTATTGCCGGTACCACAGCATGCTCGGCGGTATCGAAGAGTTTCTGCTGTCCGGAAGCCTGCCGACGCCGAATCCCGACGATCCGGTCCGGCAGCGGGGTTACTTCGATCATCTGCTCGGAAGCTTCCTGCCAGGACTGACCGAGGATGCGAGTCCTCCACAGATGACCAATGACTATGCGGAAGGCGGCAGTTAGCGGAACAGCCACCAGAACCCCCAGCAGACCGGCCAGGGCACCACCAACAATCAGCGCCAGAACGATGACCAGGGGCGACAGCTGTACCCGCGCCCGCTGCACAAGCGGGGTGATGATGTGATTGTCTGCCTGTTGAATCGCTGTGAAGATCAATACAGCCAGCAACGCCTTGGCCGGTGACCCATCCAGAAGGGCGACAAGGGCGGCGAGGGCGCCTCCGACGATCGGTCCGGCGAAGGGCACCAGATTGAGAACTCCCGAAAGGATTCCAATGATCGCCCAGAACGGCACGTCAAGAAAGTAGAGGCTGATAGAAGAAGCCACCCCCACGATGAACGCCACCAGTAACTGGCCACGCACAAAGCTGCCCAGCGCTGTGGTGACCTGGCGAGCCACGAAGACGACCTCTTCTCGATAGCCCGGTGGGGTCAACTCTGCGGCCATCTTCTTGGTCCGAGGAAGATCGATCAGCATGTAGAGCGCGAGGAGTGGGGCGAGAACTAGCACCGCCAATCCCTCGGCGACCCCTCGGATCAGGTGACCCGCCCCCGAGCCGAAGTTGCCGATGACCTCCTGAATGGTGGCCTGATTGGCGGGATCCTGGATCCAGGCGGCGATGTTGTCAACGGTCAGGAAAGGAGCGAGTTCGATCCCGAACCGTTCGCCGATGTCCTCCAACCAAGTCACGACCGTGCCATACAGATCGGGGAGGGCTGTCGCGAATTCGGTCGCCTGTT
>JAICND010000268.1 GCA_025929005.1 Acidimicrobiia bacterium | reverse complement strand
GGATAAGCCGAGGCCTGGTAGATCCAGCCCACCAGCAAGAAGATGCTGGTGCCGACAAGCATCATGTTGCAGGCGCGGTGGTCCCGTTTGGAGTTCAACCCCACGGCCACCCCGTCGTCGTTGAGTGGGATCGACAGGGTCACCGCAGGGTTGGTCACCGTGCGCTTCCCGCCCATCCAACTCTTCGGAGAACCATCCGGGTTCCGCTTGCCGGCGGTCCAGTACAGGATCCAGATCAGGCCGAGAATGAACCCGAGGACCTGGAAGACCCACACCTCGGTCAGCGCGTAGTTCTCCATGTTGATCGTCTTGCCGTTGTAGAGGGTCACGGGCGCCTCGAAGCCGCCCGCCGCCTTCTCAACGTTGACCCACTGCCCGGGACCCAACACGGACCCGGCCCCCTTCACGGCATACAAGGGGTGCACGTGCCACCGGCCAGGCCGGCGGCCCATCAGCTTCATCTCGAAGGAGTAGTAGTTCCCGCGTTCGACTTCGATACGCCCCGGCGTGGACACGCCGTTGACGGTGCGTTCCGTCATCATGATCGCGGGGCCCTGTGTGGCGATGTTGATGTAGCCGATCTCCGGCTGACCCGCCGCCAGCGTGTCGGGCCAGGTGTCCATCAGCTTGGCCACACCCTTCAGGGTGATGAATTCCCCCTGCTTGATGGTGGTCTCACCCTTCTGGTCAATCTGACCACCAGTGAAGGTGATGTCGGTCCACCCGATCGTCCGCATCCGGAGGAATGCCTCCTGCGATTTCTCGCCATGAGCGGAGGCCGGGGATGCGGTGAATACCAACGTCGACGCGATTCCGAGGATCAGAACCGCTGCCAGTCGCTTCTTCATTGTCAGTCCCCCCTTTCTCCGCCTACCACTTCTTCATGAAGCGGCCGATGGGCCAGATCGCAAGCATTCGGCCGATGAACTGGCCGACCCAGTAGCCAGTGACCGTCACGGTCATGCCGAAGACGATCGATACGTACTGCGTCTCGCCGAGGAAGCTCCGGAGCGTGCCGTGCTCGATGATCCGGAGGTACTCGGGAGTCTGGCTCCTGATGTAGGCAATGCCCTGGATGTCAGACAGCGTGAGGATGCGGTCCATCCACTCCGCCGGCTGCAGGTATGGAGCGATCATCACGTAGTTCGACACCCACCACGTGAACGAGAAGACGGCGGAGCCCAGGAGCGATGTGAGGACGAAGCTCTTCGTCTTCATCAGCACCCAGTCGGCAAAGATGCCCGCCGGCACCATCGTGGTGCCCCATACGAAGTTCATGGGATACCAGACAAAGTTCCCCCACTGCAGCCACCGCCCCATCGTGCTGAGTCCCCACATACAGATGGCGGTGTAGGTCATACCGGTCGGGAACCGCCACGCCAGCCACTGGATGTACTGGAGTGCGGACCCGATGATGACCAGTGAGAAGGGGGTGAGGATCGGCCACCACACCCGGTCCTTCCAGTCAGTCCAGAAGTCCCAGTCGCCGGCAAAGAGCAACATGGTGATGTCGGCGGCGGCGCCCACAATGAATGCGGCGCTGATCCAGAAGACCGCATCCCACTTGCGGTCGATGTACTTGTACTCCTTGTTAACTAGCGCCTTCAGCCGCTCGAATTGCTGATCAGCCTCGAGCGTTTCTGTATCCGACGCCATGCCTCCCCCTCTGATGGACGTCTCATGGCTAACCCCTTGGCGGGGTCTCGGTTATTGAATTCAGTTGTTGCTGGTGTGGCTTTTAGGCGACCGCTTCTTGCCCGCTGGCCCCTGCTGCCTCGATCTCCGCCTCGATCCCCAGGAGTCGGATGATCGTCTCAGCCCACAGAGCGAAGATTCCCGCCGCCAGCCAGCCGTAGAGCACGAACGGCCAGTGGAACGGAACGGCGAAGATCTCTTCGGTGATCCAAAGGCTGTGACCCCACTCGTTCATGGCCACCTGCATCATCTCGGTAACGGACGCCGAGATCAGCAGGAAGAACGACCACGGGAATCCGTTCTCCGCCCCGTACACCTTCGGCAGCCAGTAGCGGCCGTAGAGGTACGTACCGACGGTGAGCGTGATCCCGATGGGGAAGAACAGGAAGAACATGGGGATGTGAGCCGGCGTCAGCGCAGTGTCACGCACTGCGGTCTGGTGCCACGCACCGTCCATGTTCGGCCAGAAAGCGGCCATGATGGTGAGTTCGACCGAGGTGGTCGAGATCAGACCCCAGAACTTGGCGATCCGACGTACTTCCACCTCGTGGGACACCGGGACGTCCACGATTTGCTTGCCCTTGCGGACCAGGTACGTCCACCACCACAACGTCGCAACGGTGGCGGCGATGACCTCGCCGTAGAACATCGCCCGGTATGTCTCGTTGAATGCGGGCAGAGATGCATCGATGCCGATCGTCCACGCATTGCCCTGCATCCAGATGCGCTGGATGGCAGCAATGGCAATGAATGCGAGGGGACCGACAAACGTGAGGGTATGCCCACCCCTCCAGTCGATAGGCCCATGCTTCGGCTTGTACGTCGCCTCCGCGGTTGGGGCCGCTGTTGCTACCTGTGTCATTAACGCTCCCTTCGTCCACCCTCTGACGATCGGAACCCCGACACTCGGGAACGGCGAACTGCCCCGGCTGTCACGGCCGGATCGTCAACCCTCAGCAGACCCTTGTTTTGCCCCCCGGTCAAGAGAAAAGAACGGAAAAGGGCGGCCGGTTTCGGGAATGCACGAATCGCCGAGACATAGGCGAGGTATGCAGGAAGTAAACCACTGCCAGTGGCTTCCACTCCCTCTACGATGGCCGGGTGCCAGAGGGTCAGTTTGGAGGGCAAGACCGCGGCCTGTCGCCGACTCAAGTTGTCGCACAGGCTTGGCGGATGTACCGGTCAACAGCGCCCCTGTTGGTCCCCACGTTCCTGATCGCGTTCATCATTCTACGCGAGCTGCTTCTGATCGTGGTGATCCTCGATTTGCCGCGGCTTCCGCTGCTGTTCGTCGTCACGCTCGTTCAATCAGTGATCCCGGCCTTCGCCGGCAGCGTGTTACTCGCTCCGGCCGTGAACATCCTTGGCACCGGCAGCAATAAGCGCCTTCGGGAGACCTGGCATGAGCTCGCCGGTGTGCACCGCGATATCTATCGAACGGCGGCGTGCTCGGCCGGTTTTGCCCTCTTCGCGGCAATCACCCTGGGCCCGGTCGGCATCATCGTTCAGCCGATGCTCCTCGGGCCTCCGTTGCTCATCCACGAAGTGGTGCTGCACCGGCGATCTCTTGAAAAAGCCTGGGAGCAGACGAAGGCGATGATCCAGCAGGACAGCCGTCCGCTGGTCATGTTGCTGATCATCCCCGCCACTGTCGGGCTCGTGCTTTCCATGACCCTGCGCGCCTTTGGAATCCTGTCAGGCGACGTCCCGGGTGTGGCCCGCGGG
>JAICND010000312.1 GCA_025929005.1 Acidimicrobiia bacterium | reverse complement strand
GGTTGGATAGCGAGGCTTGCCGATCTTGACCCGATGGATACCCGAGACGGTTTCCTCAGGCAGTGCTTCCGCATCGCCGACGATAAGGGGATTGGAGGGGTCGGACATGAGGAGCGCCTGCAACTTTTCCGGGGTCATGAGGGTCGGGGGACCGTCTCGAACGACACCACCAGGCACCGGCTGATAGGTCGCAACCGCCAGCTCGCCGCGGCGGACGTCGACCAGGGAGTAGATGTGGCGGTGACCGGTGGCGGCGGCCAATGCCAGGGCGTCGAGCGAAGACCCACCCACAACCGGGATTCCCAGGGCCGAGGCCAGGCCCTGTGCGGTCGCTACCCCGACCCGAATTCCGGTATAGAGCCCGGGGCCGAGATCGACCACGATGGCGTCGAGGTCATGGGGGAACCAGCCTGCTTGATCGAAGCAGAAGTCCACGGCCGGGATGAGAAAGGTCGCATGCCCTCGGCGGTCGACCCGGGATGCTTCGGCGATCACCTTACGGCCGTCGGCCAGGACGACACCCGATTGCGACGTCGCCGTCTCGATCGCAAGCACCTTCATGCTTGGAGCTCCGTTGCCATCTCCTGCCATCTGGCCGGTGACCCGTCAAGAGTCACAACCCGGCTGTCGTCATCGTCGATAACGAACTCAACCCGAAGGTGATCGGGTGGGAGGGCCGCTTCGATGGCATCGGCCCATTCGATGACCAGGATCCCATCCACCGCATCGTCGATCAGATCAAGGTCATCGAACTCGTTGCGACTGGACAGGCGATAGACATCGGCATGGATTAGCGGCAGAAACCCACTCGTGTACTGGCGGACCAGAATGAACGAAGGACTGGTAACCGGCTCCTCTACACCCAGACCCGACGCCACGCCCCCGGTGAAAAGAGTCTTCCCCGAGCCGAGCGGTCCGCATAAGGCCACCACATCACCGGGTCGAAGGTGGGCGGCCAAGCGTGCACCGAGGCTGGCGGTATCGGCCGGACCCGGGCAATGGATTGAGATCACGCGAACAGGCTCATCTGCTCGGGGTCTTCCTTGACCGGCACTGTTGAAGGCGGAGGAGCGGGAGGCTGTTCCAGAGTCGTTCTGATCAACGCGAAGTCTCTCTGCATCTCGGTGACCAGGTCGGCAGAGCGGAGTGCGGCGGCCGGATGGAAAGTCGCGATCAGTTGCTTGCCGCGCCACCAGGGATACACCTTGCCCCGCAGCCTGGTGATGCCGGTCTCCGTCCTGAGCAGCAGTTTGGTGGCAAAGTTGCCCAGCGTCACCACCACCCGCGGATCAATCAGAACGATCTGACGACGCAGATAGTCCTTGCACGAGTCGATTTCATCTTGCTGCGGGTCGCGGTTGTTCGGCGGCCGACACTTGAGGACATTGGCGATGTAGACATCCTCCCGGGCCATCCCGATTTCGCCAAGCAGCCGGGTGAGCAACTGGCCAGCGGCCCCCACAAAGGGCTCCCCCTGCCGATCCTCGTTGAACCCAGGTGCTTCCCCTACAAACATCAGATCGGCATTGGGATCACCGACGCCGAACACCACTTGGGTACGGGTGTTGGCCAGCCGACAGCGGGTGCAGACAAGAGCCTCGTCGCGCAGCAGGGTGAAGGCTTCGCTCATTGCAGGTCGATGGTACGGGAATGGCTACGGGCGGCGACCGGCCGCTAGGGATTCGAGGAGGCCTCCGATGGCTCGCTCTAACAGGTCGAAGACGAGGACGTAGTCCTGCTCGGTGCCGTAGTAGGGATCGGGTACCTCGGGCCACTGCTCGGCATCGGGTCCCACCTCAGTCATCTTGAGAATCCGTGCTTTGCTGTTGGCGGGCGCCCGCTCCCGCACGGTTCGGTCAACCGTGTCGTCGGCCGTCAGGATGAGGTCATAGCGGTGGTAGTCGTCCTTCCGAATCTGGCGTGCCCGCTGATCGGAAACGTCAAAGCCACGGCGACCGGCCTCGGCAATCGTGCGACGGTGCGGTGCCTGACCCTCGTGGTCCCGACTGGTCCCGGCGCTGTCTACTTCGACCTCGACCCCGCGCTCGGCCGCCAGATGCCGGAGGATGCCCTCGGCCGCCGGTGACCGGCAGATGTTCCCCCAACACACCATGAGGACTCGATAGGGATCACCCGACAACAGACGCCCTCACTGCCGCCTCGATAGCTCGTCCCGTTGCCACGAAGGCCGCTTCGGCAGCCAGGTCGACGTCACCGGCACTGGATCCGCATGCGCTCACAAATACAACGTCTCCGTCGTAGCGGGTGTGCGAGGGCCGGATGCAGGCGCCGATGGCGTCGTGGGCCCGGATCCGTAAGTGGATCAATTCCGCCCTCGTGAAGAGGGACGAGGTGGCCACCACAACGAGGGTTGTGTTGACGAGGGGCCGGGGCAGCAGAGCCGGAAACGGCGGAACTGGAGATCCACCGGTGAGGGACTCGCCCTCGAGGCTGAAGACGTCTCCCACCGGGTTGAGCACGACGAGTGCCCCAACGGTGTGTTCATCACCCGTTTCCGCCACGGCCGAGCCGATCCCGGTCGGTATCCGCAACTCAAATCCTCTCCATTTGGCTGATGAGGTGGCGGCACCCGCTCCGACTCGCCCCATGACTACCGGCCCATCGCTTGCCGCCCGATAGGCCAGCGCCCCCTGATCCGGTCCCGGGCGAATCCCGCCACCGTCGAGTGGCAGGTCGAACACCACCGCGGCAGGCACCAGCGGTACCCGAGCAACCGGGGTTTGGTGTCCGCGACCGTCGACCATCAGTTCCCGCATCACCCCATCGGCGGCGGCGAGTCCAAACGCACTGCCGCCCGTCAACAGAATCGCCTGCACCTGGTCGATCCGTGATCCGACCGCCAGGAGATCCGTCTCCCTCGTGCCAGGCGCCCCGCCACGCACTTCGACCGTGGTGACATTGGGCTCTGGAAGCACCACAACGGTGCACCCCGTCCGGCCTTCGGGATCGGTCCAATGCCCCACCTGCACTCCTGAGATCGCAGTCAGT